>NZ_UPZP01000034.1 GCF_900538805.1 uncultured Dialister sp. | reverse complement strand
TTCAGCAGGTGCATAGGGGTCAGAGGGGAAGGTATCGCCTGACGGCGATGAGTTTTATATGCTGCCTGGCGGCAGCGAAAACCAAACAACCTCGCTTCGCTCGAGGAAATGCACCCCTTCTGCCTACGGCACCTCCCCCGGAGGGGGAGGTTTGCTCTATGCTTCCTTAGTGTTAACTTAAGTTGCTCTATCTATAGCGTCGCTAAAACTTCCCCCTCCGGGGTGGCAAGGGAACTGGATTCGTAGGGAGTCGTAGACGACTGAGAATCCAGTGACATGCTTCCCTTTAGGAGAAGTACCGCCGCAGGCGGGGATAGGGGTGTATTTCCATCACGCCGAAGGCGTGGTTGGCTTGTTTTCCCTCGCCCGTCAGGGCGGTTGCAAAGGTTTTATCATAATGGCGCCCCTCTTCATTTTTGAAGGGGCGCCCCACCACAACCCTCACGGCCATAGGCCGTGTCAAACCTAAGAACCATCAGGCCGCAGGCCTGTCAAACTTCGGGCCCACAGGCCCGTCAACCCTCACGCCGAAGGCGTGTCCACAGCATCACTCCCTTGTAATGATTTTCTGCAAAAGCGGCACTGTACCGGCAGCGGCGTCCAGTACTTCTTCCAGGTGGTCGAAGATTTCCTTCCAGTACACCAGCTCCGCCGCCGTTGTCTCTCTGCCGTACAATTTCTGCATGACCTTCCGG
This sequence comes from uncultured Dialister sp., assembly GCF_900538805.1. Taxonomy (GTDB): domain Bacteria; phylum Bacillota; class Negativicutes; order Veillonellales; family Dialisteraceae; genus Dialister. The sequence continues at coordinate 20,480 of NZ_UPZP01000034.1, read as the reverse complement.
AAGCAGTCGTCGCCCCTGTCTTCGTAGGTGTAAATCCGGCGGCAGCGGGCTTCCATTTTCATATAGTTATCCGGAATATCTACGGTGTAGTCCATAATCTTTTCCAGTTCCCCCAGGGAAGCAGCAGCCAGGCGGGCCATGAGGGACAGTTCTTCCGGCGTCTCCCCCACCAGCATCATGTCCAGCTGCCCCAGGATGCTTTTCGTAATGTCCACCATGCGGTACATGCGCTCGATAAGGCCCCGCACGGAGTCCAGCTCCGAGGGATCCTTGTAGGCCTTGTACATGCGCTCCGTCAGGACGCCGAAGGTTCCCCTGCATTTCCGTTTCAAATCGCCGGCCTCTTCATAGGCTTCTGAAATATCCATACGCCCTTCCGCCGCTTCTCCAAGTATAAAGCCGGCCCTGCCGGCATAGCCGGAAAAGTCCCGGAGTGTTTCAAAAAACTTATCCTCTTTACTCATCTGTATCTCCATGTATGAAAACGGAAAAAGGAAAAACCATGAATTCAATCATTCATGGTTTCCCATTTCTTATAAATCAATGGTTTCGCCGGGACGGACAACGATGACGTCCAGTCCTTCCTCTTTCGCCTTTGCCTTGAAGGATTCCGCATTCTGGGAAATCACGGGCCATGTATTGTAATGAAGGGGAATCACATGCTTTGCCTTCAGGAACTTTCCTGCCAGGATAGCATCATCGGGGCCCATGGTATAATTGTCGCCGATGGGCAGGATGGCATAGTCAATGTCATAGAGTTCCCCAAAGAGCTTCATGTCGCCAAAAAGGGCGGTGTCGCCGGAATAATAGACCACCGGGCCGTCCTTAAAGGAAATGATGAAACCGCAGGGCGTGCCGCCGGCTGCGCCGCAGCTGTGGAAGACCTGCACCATTTTCACATCACCGAAGTCTGCATGGTACGTGCCGCCCAGGTTCATGGGCTGGAAATTGGAAAGGGACTTGGAGAAAAGGCCAATCACCTCCGGAATAGCCACCACCCTGGCCCCTGTGCGGAGGGCAATCTCATTGGCATCGCCGAAATGGTCGCTGTGGGCATGGGAAAGGAGGATGTAATCGCATCTCACCTTATCCGCCGTCACAGCAGCCTGCCCATTTCCCGTAAGAAAGGGATCAAAAAGGAGTCTTTCTTTCCCTGTATCAATCTTAAAGCATGCATGTCCTAAAAATGTGTACTTCATGATGGAAACCTCCTTGTTTGTGATAGATATGAGATAATTTTTTATAAAATAAGCGGCATTCCTGATGAAAAGGTTCAGATGGTTCAGAGGGTCTGGTATCGCCCATGGAGTCACTGCGTGACAGGGTTCAAAGGGTTCAGAAGGTTCATAGGGTTCAGAGGGGAAGGTATCGCCGCTTCGCGGTGATGAGTATGTATGCTGCCTGGCGGCAGCGAAAACCGTACAACCGGGCCTGCGGCCCGTCGGAAATGCACCCCTATTCCCCTACGGGGACTTCCCCCGGAGGGGGAAGTTTTAGCGACGCTATAGATAGAGCAACTTAAGTTAGCACTAAGGAAAGTATAGAGCAAATCTCCCCCTCTGGGGTGGCAAGCGAACGTGATTTGTAAGGGAGCGCAGCGACCTGAAAATCACGTGAGACGCTTTCCCGTGGAGCAGACGCCGCCGCAGGCGGCAGAAGGGGTGCATTTCCCCGCGCCATAGGCGCGGTTGTATGGTTTTCCCTCGCCCGTCAGGGCGGTTTTAAAGTTTTTGTTCATAATGGCGGCGCAGCCGCCTACCAATCCCCTTTGAACCTTCTGCACCCTCTGAACCCTTTGAATCCTCACGCCCGCAAGGGCGTGTCCATAAAGGCGCGTCCCATCACCGGTTCTTTCTTGCCATGATTTCCTTGACCACCTTCTGGGCCACGTCGGCAATGGTGATGCCTCTCTTCATGCTGGTCTGCTGCATGCGGCGGTAGGCGTCTTCTTCTGTAATGTGGTAGTAGTCCATGAGGAGTCCCTTGGCCCGATCCACGATTTTCCTGGCAGCCAGTTCTCTTTCCATGTTTTTCACCCGGTCCACCATGTCCTTTTTCTGCCTGTACTGGCTCACGGCTATCTGGATGGCGGGGAAAAGGGTTTTCTCTTCCACCGGTTTCATGACATAGCCGAAGACCATGGATTTCTTGGCCTTTTCAATCATGTCTTCATCGCCGAAGGCGGTGAGGAGGACCACGGGAGCCAGGTTGTCGTGGGCTATCATGCGGGCGGCCTGGATGCCGTCAAGTCTTGGCATTTTCACATCCAGAATGGCCAGATCCGGCTTCTTTTCCTTCACCAGGTTCAGTGCTTCCACACCGTCGGAACCTATGCCCACCACCTCGTGGCCCGCTTCTTCCAGCATTTCCCGCAGGTCCATGCAGATAAGTGCTTCATCGTCAGCAATGACGATTTTATATTTTTCCGCCATATTATCCCTCCATTACCGACAGGGGACAATCAATATCGGCTGTCACCATATGATTTTCATTTTTCAGGGAGAATTTTCCCTTCAGTTCGATTTCCGAAAGGTTCCTTACGATCTGGAGCCCCAGATCGAAGGTTTTGGTGCTGAAATCATCAGCCAGGGGATGCCCGTCGTTTTTGATATATACATGAAGGTCGGTGCCCCGGATTTCGGTGCCCACCACCAGGGTGCCCTTTTTCATATCCTTGAAACCGTGGTCAATGGCATTATGGATAAGTTCGTTGGCCGCAATGGCCAGGGGCACTGCCTTTTCAGAGTCCACGATGAGGTTCCTTCTTGATTTCTCCCTCACCACATTCACCGGAATGAGGGCCAGGCTGTCCACGGAGAGCTTGGTGATTTTGTCCAAAAGGATGTCCATATCGATTTTATCGCCGCTCTGGCTGGCCAGGATATCGTGAATCTGGGAAATACCAAGGATGCGGCTCACCGCACGCCTGAGTGCTTCCTTCGTGTCTTCATCTTTGGCCCGTCTTGCCTGCATGCGGAGCATGCCGGCTATGGTATTCAGGCTGTTTTTCACGCGGTGGTGGATTTCCTTGATAACCGAATCCTTCACAAGGATCTGTCTTTCCTTCTCCCTGATGGCGGTGACATCGGTTAGCACCAGCACTGTCCTCACCACCCGGCCGCCGGAAATGATGGGGAGCCCCCAGGCGGAAAGGGTGACGTTTTCCGATACTTCATCCCCAAAGGCAGGCCGTCCGGTCTTCATGACCCTGTCCACCAGAGGGAATCGGACGATGGTATGGCCGATCAGTTCCCGGCTCTCCACCGCTTCCTTGTCCAGCACGAAGTACAGGTCGTCGGCCATGTCATTGGCATAGATAATGCGGCCGCCGGCGTCCAGGATAATCATGCCGTCCTGGGGACGGATGCTGTAGTAGTCGGAGGTGGAAAAAGGCACCTGGAGGGCCAGGTTGGCGGTGTCCGTAAGCACCTGCTGCTGTTTCACGGAGTTTGCCATGAAGCACACCGCAGCGAAGGGGATGCCCGCATTATCCACAATGGGATAGGCCGTCACCGCCACCATGAGGCCCTGGTCCAGCTCCATGCGCCCCACCACCTTCCGTCCGGTGGTGAAAACATTTTCAATCACCGATAAATCTTCTCCCAGACGGGTGTCGCCGGATTTAAAGAAGGTGGACCCATGGGTATAAGAAGGTTTCACAGCCATAAGGATGACGGAAATATCATCATTCTTTCCTTTGGCGCATAGGTACACCTGGTTTCTGGAAATATCGGAAGCCAGCTGCAGAGCCACCTGCATATGGTCCAGGATTTTAGCCTGCACATCGGTGAGATTCGTAGTATCCCGCACCAGCGTATAGAGCTGGCTCATTTCAATTCCACGGGTCTGCATAATATTCCCCCCTTGGAAGTCCGATACAATCGTTCACCCATTTGAGTCCTGTCGAACGAGCCCCTGTGAATGAATCGGTGCTTCCTTTATTCAAAATGCAATCAATATTTACAGTTTCAGCTGGTCCGCCAGGAAAGGCAGCCTTGGATCAGCGTTGAGATTCATGGGAGCAAAGTCCCCGGCCTTTGCCATATAGTAGGCCCGGCAGCCAATCATGGCGCCATTGTCGGTGCAGAGCACCGGATCCGGGCGGCACATGCGGATGCCCCGTTTATCACATTCCGCCTTGAGCGCTTTGCGAAGGCCGCTGTTGGCAGCCACGCCGCCGGCCAGGGCGATGGTTTTATACCCTGTCACCTCGGCCGCCTTCATGGCCTTTTCCACCAGCACATCCACCACTGCCTTCTGGAAGGAAGCAGCCACATCCTTTGGATTGATTTCTTCCTTCTTCATTTTAGCGGTATTCAGGTAGTTGATAACTGCCGATTTCAATCCGCTGAAGGAAAAATCAAAGGTATGCTCCTTTCCCAGCCCCATGGGGAAGGAAATGGCGTCAGGATTTCCTTCCTGCGCCAGCCTGTCGATGTGGGGACCGCCGGGATAGGGATATCCCATGACCCGGGCAATCTTGTCGAAGGCTTCCCCTGCCGCATCATCCCTTGTCTGGCCCAGGAGCTGGAAGGTATTGTAATCCTTCACAACCACAATCATGGTATGGCCGCCGGAAACGACCAGGGACAGGAAGGGCGGCTCCAGATCCGGATACTGGAGAAGGTTGGCAAAGATATGGCCTTCCATATGGTTTACCGCCACCAGGGGCTTGTCCAGCGCCCAGGCCGCCGCCTTGGCGGCAGCCACGCCTACCAGGAGGGCTCCCACCAGCCCCGGGCCCTGGGTCACCGCAATGGCATCCATGTCTTCCCAGGAGCAGCCGGCCTGTTCCAGTGCCTCAATGGCCACGGGAAGCACATCTTCTATATGATGGCGGGAGGCGATTTCCGGCACCACCCCGCCGAATTTCTTGTGAATAGGCACCTGGGTGGAAATCACATCGGACAGGATATGGCGCCCGTCCTCAATGACCGCGCAGGATGTTTCATCACAGCTTGATTCAAAAGATAAGATTTTCATAGTTCTCCTTTAATGACTCTGGACATAATATATCCGTCTTCCCGGGGAAGTTCATATACGCCCTTCCGGGTTCCCCGGTTCAGGAAGCCGTATTTCCCATAAAGCCTTTGGGCTTCTTCATTGCTCACGCGGACTTCCAGAAACATGGTTCTCATGGAGCGCTTTTCCGCTTCCTTAATCCCTGCTTCCAGAATCAGGGCACCAATGCCCCTTTTTCTATACTCCGGCACCACGCCGATATTCACCAGCTGCCCTTCGTCGGCAACGAACCAGAAACAGCCGTAGCCTGCGATTTTTCCGTCCACCCTGGCAATAAAATATTCGCTGTGGCTTCCTTCCATATCATGGGCCACCGTTTCCTCCCGCCAGGCATCGAAAAAGCAGAGTTTTCCTATTTCATAAATGTCATGGACCGCGGAGCGTTCCGCCTTTTCAATCAGGATTTCCCGTGCTGCTTCTCCCAAAGTACCTCTGCCTCACTTCTGCGGATATAGTTGGGGAGGATGGTCAATGGACTGTCCGTCTTTCCTTCCTCCAGCTTCTTTAAAGCGGCCATGGCCAGGCTTCCCGCCCGGGCCAGCCGATTCTGGGCCGGCGCCAGTTTGATACCGGCAGAGAGAAGCTTATCCCTGTATTTATCGGCGCATTCTCCCACCGCAATGATGGGGCCGCCGTGGGAAAGGGCTGCTTCAATCACCCTGTCCACCGGCGCCGCTTCTTCCTTTTCTTCCTGCCACATGTCGTCAAAAGCGCCGTAAAGGGCGGCGTATACATTACCCCGCTGGGCGTCCAGAAGGGGCAGGATAAATGCCTGGGAGCCGGCCATATTCCATGCCAGCGCCTCCAGGGTATCCACGCCTACCAGAGGAACCTTCCAGATATAGGCCAGCATTTTGGCAGTGGCCAGACCGATGCGGAGGCCCGTGAAAGAACCGGGTCCGATGGACACAGCCACGGCAGTGATATCCCTGCGGCCAACCCCTGCCTCCTTTAACATTTCATCCATATGGGGAATGAGCTGTTCCGAATGGGTGAGTTTCCTCTGTACTGTCCATTCAGCGATAAGCCTGTCCTTCTCCGCCAATGCACAGCTCAGCACCAGGGATGATGTATCAATGGCCAGCAGCATAATTCTTAATCTCCTTTATAATTTTCTCCGGAGCCCCTTCGCCCCAGGATATAGTAATCAGTCTTTCCTCTTCACCGGAAAGGGCTATATTGATATGAATGCTTTCTTCCGGAATGAGGGATGGAAACATGTCCGCCCATTCCACAACCACCACGCCGCCTTCACCGTACTCCTCCCAGCCGATATTCCACAGGTCATCTTCACTGTGGAGCCGGTAGAAATCGAAATGCTTCAGAGGGAGCCTGCCGTCTTCATATAAATTCATGATGGTAAAGGTAGGGCTTCCTACCACACCTTTCACCCCGAGGCCTTCTGCCAGCCCCTGGACGAAGTGAGTCTTTCCTGCTCCCAGGTCGCCGGTGAGGGCAAGGAAGAGACCTTCTTCAGCCTTCTGCCCAAGAAAGCGGCCGAAATCCATGGTTTCCTTTTCACTTTTTGTAGTCAGCGCTGCATCATTCTCCATGAAGCCACCTCTTCATTTCTTCAAAACGATCCATTGCCAGCCGGTATCCCTGGCCGTGAAGCTTCCTTAGCTTTCCTGCATCCCGCTCCGTCCGTGAAACGGTGACCGGCTCATCGGGACGGATGACAAAGACGGAGCCCTCCCTTTCAAGGGCAAGCACCTTTTCCACCTTTTGGTTATACCGCTCCGGAATGGAGCACATACCCTTCACCACCGCCGGATATTGGCGGCCAAAGACAGCATTGAGGAGCCCGTGAAACCAGAAAGGCACCGGTTTCTTCCTGTAATTCACATCTCTTGTAAGGATATATACGATTTTCCCATGGGGAAATGGGATTTCCTCAGGGAGCGGCACCAGCGGCATGCCTACACCGCCATCCACATAAGCCTTTCCCCGCCACTCCACCGGCTTTGATACCAGGGGAATGGAGCAGCTGGCCTCACAAACCTTCATGAACTCTTCCTCAGAAAGGGAATGGCTGGAAATGAAATGGGACTCCCCTTTAAGACAGTCTGTAATCACCGCATAAAGCTCTTCCTCCGCTTTTCCGAAGGTTTCAAAGTCAAAGGGATCCTCCTCATGGGCCAGGGGGCCGAACATGAAATCAAAGTTAAAGAAGGACCCGCCCTTCACCATATGCCGAAGCCCCATGTACCGGGGATCCGCGGCATAGGCGGAATTCACCCGGACACTCCTGCCGCACTGCCGGGACAGATAGCCCAGCCCCTGCAGGGTGCCGGCAGAAATGCCCACCACCTTTTTGAAATAAAAGTGATGGTCCATGAAAGCATCCAGCACGCCGGCGGTAAAGAGGCCCCGCATGGCGCCTCCCTCCATCACCAGCACCGGTTCATTATCCATTTCTTTTTCCAACATACTGTTTCTATTCACCATGCAAGTGGGGAATCCCCACGCAGTACCTCCTTATTTATTTGCTGAGCAGGCAGACTGGTTCTTCACAGCGTTAATCTTCGCCTGAATGGCCTCCTGGTCCCCCAGGTAGGACACATCGTGCACCGTGAAATCAGGATTCAGATGATACACCAGCGGAATGCCGGTGGGAATATTCATGCCTGCGATTTCCTTATCCGAAATCCCTTCCAAATGCTTCCGAAGGGCCCTGATGGAATTGCCATGGGCCGCAATGAGCACCTTATCCCCTGCTTCCATGCGGGGACGGATGACTTCGTCAAAATAGGGAGCCACCCGGGCCACCGTATCCTTCAGGCATTCCGTCAAAGGAAGCTTTACCTGTCCCTTAATCTTCCGGTAAGGCGCCTGGTTCACCGGATTCCTCGGGTCATCCTCGGTCAGAGCCGGCGGACGGACATCGTAGGAACGCCTCCAGAGAAGCACCTGGGCTTCGCCGTATTTATCGGCGGTTTCCGTCTTATTCAGCCCCTGCAGGGCGCCGTAGTGCCTTTCATTCAGGTGGTAGTCCTTAATCACAGGAATCCACACCAGGTCCATTTCATCCAGCACCCGATAGGCCGTATGGATGGCCCGCTTCAGCACAGAAGTGAAGCAGCAGTCAAAGGATAGGCCTTCCTTCTTCAAAAGGCGGCCTGCCTCGCTGGCCTCCTGCATTCCCTTATCAGACAGCTCCACGTCCGTCCAGCCGCAGAACAGATTCTTCTTATTCCATTCACTTTCCCCGTGACGAATGACCACCAGTGTATACATAAGATCCTCCCTTATTTTTCAAAATGATCAAAGCCCCTGGCTTCCAGAAGCTCCTTCCTGCCATGATGATATAGATAAACGCCCTTTCCCGGTTTCTTTACCACCCTTCCCACCGGTGTGATGGACATCTCTTCCTTTATTGTATCAAAATCGGAGGGAGAAATGGTACCGGTGAGCTGGTAATCTTCTCCCCCGTTCAGCGCCCAGGCCAGCGGATCTACAGAAACCTTCTCCGCCAGAGCCTTTACATCGGAAGACAAAGGCACCTTTTCCGCATCGATTTCCATTTCCACCCCCGACGATGATGCGATTTCATTCCACTCCCTGGAAAGGCCGTCGGAAATATCATTGAGCCCGTGGGCTCCCGCCTCCCTGAGAAGAATGCCCAGGGAAATCTGGGGTTTGGGCCGCCGATGTCTTTCGACCAGGGACGGCCATTTGTCTCCCACGCCCTGGAGCAGCGCATAAAGCCCTGCCGCCGAATCGCCGGCGGTGCCTGTGACAAAGACGATATCCCCCTCCTGGGCGCCGCTCCTTGTCACCGCTTTTCCCTTCGGCACCATGCCGGTTACCGTGCCGGTAAGGATTAATCCCTTCGGGGAGCCGGTAACGTCGCCGCCCAGAAGATTCACCCGAAACTCCCTGCAGCAGGCGCGAAGGCCATCGTAGAAACTCTCCACCCAGGAAAGAGGAAGACTTCCCGGCAGGGCAATGGAAAGTACAAATCCCACCGCCTCCGCCCCCATGGCCGCCATGTCGCTGAAATTGGAAGCGCCCAGATGATACCCCACATCAAAGGGGTCCATGGTATCTTTGGTGAAATGAATGCCCTCCACCATGGTATCCGTGGAAATGACCTGGTCATATCCCTCCGGCGTCCGATACACCGCGCCGTCATCACCGGGCCCCACCACTATCATGTCCGGGCGGAAGATGAAATCGTGCATAATGCGGCGGATTAACCCAAATTCCCCCACATCATCTACCAAGAGCTCTCTCATCAGTCCTCCAAAAGGGTCACGCCCTTTTCCTTCAATTCCGCCAGCGTTTTTTCATGGTCCTTTTCCGACACATAACCAAGCCCCTTCACCAGAAGGGTCACCTTCCTGCCGGAAGCAAGAAGGGACAGCACCGTTTCCTTCACACAGTACTCCGATGCAATACCGCCTACATACACATGGGAAGAGGCAATGTCTCCCAGCTTCTTCCCTTCCCTATTCACTCCGTTGAAGGCAGAATACTCCTCCACCTCATCATCCTGTCCCTTCAGGAAACGGTTCTCAGGAGACGGCCGGTTTTCTTCCTTTTCTACTTTTTCCGAAAAAGCCGGGTCCAGCTCCGCCCCCTTCGTCCCAGCTGCGCAGTGCACCGGCCAGATCCCGCCGTTCACCTTGAAAGACTTGTTGGACGGGCTGTGCCAGTCCGACGTATAAAGGCAGCGCACCGGATGGCTGTTCATAAACCGCACCAGCTCCTCCACCGCCTCATGGCTGTGCCCGCAGGCCAGCGTGCCATCTATGAAATCATACTGACAGTCCACAATGACTAAATCATCCATAACAAATCCCTCCAATTCCTGTTTCCCTCTATTTTATCAGCTTTAAGAGGGAAGGAAAAGGGGGAAAGGGACACGCCCTAAGCGTGAAGGTTCAGAGGGTTCAGAGGGTTCAAAAGGTTCAGAGGGGAAGGTATCGCCCATGGAGCCACTGCGTGGCAGGGTTCAAAGGGTTCAGAAGGTTCATAGGGTTCAGAGGGGAAGGTATCGCCTATGGAGCCACTGCGTGGCAGGGTTCAAAGGGTTCAGAAGGTTCAGAGGGTTCAGAGGGTTCAGAGGGGAAGGTATCACCTGACGGCGATAAGTTTTATATGCTGCCTGGCGGCAGCGAAAACCTAACAACCTCGCTTCGCTCGATGGAAATGCACCCCTATCCCCGCCTGTGGCGGTACTTCTCCTAAAGGGAAGCATGTCACTGGATTCTCAGTCGCCCAAGGGCTCCCTACGAATCCAGTTCCTTTGCCACCCCGGTGGGGGAAGTTTTAGCGACTCTTTCCCTTGAGATGCTTATGAGTTCCAAAGCCGAGCGGCGCTAAGAGTTCCCCCTTCGGGGGAAAGGTGGTGCGTCAGCACCAAAAGGGGTGCATTTCCTCGCGCCATAGGCGCGGTTGTATGGTTTTCCCTCGCCCGCCAGGGCGGTTGCAAAGGTTTTATTCATAATGGCGGCGAAGCCGCCCACCACACCCCTTTGAACCTTCTGCACCTTTTGAACCCTCTGAACCTTCACGCCGAAGGCGTGTCCACAAAGCCGAATAGGAAACTTTCATAGTCCCCACCTATTGCGTCCTTTCTTTATAACAGGTATACTAGTAGGGAATTGTTTATAAAGGAGATGGACGTTTTGAATTTTGGTGACGCAGTTGTGGCCTTCCTGAATATTGGCCTTTTCAGTTCCCTTGTCAGCCGTTTTACAGGAGCAAATACGGCCATACTTGTTTTCTGCTCCCTGCTTTATCTGGGCTGTGAGCCGGTGGAAACGGTGGGTATCATGCTGACCTACCTGGTATTCATGAGGCTTACCATTTATACCCAGAAGAAAAAATTGAATTTCAAACACCTCCAGGTGTTTAAGGGATATAAAGTCTTTGTTCCGGTATTCTTCATCATCGTATCCCTCTTCATCTACCCCTTCGCCGCCCTGGCTATTTTCCTTCTTCTCTTCATGACGGAAATCCTGGCGCAGATGTGGGACGACGTGCCGGAGGACAAAAGAGCCTCCCGGGGCCAGATTACCGGCTGGGTGGCAGCAGGCTCCATCCTCACCACCCTTTCCATGATTGCGGTGAAATTCATTCCTGAAGATTTCTACTACATCATCGGCGGCATCGCAGCCTTCCTCATCTGTGTATTCTTCTACTGGCTGGGCCAGGACAGAGACCGCCTCTCCGGCATCTGGGACAAAATCGTCCTCCTGTCCTTCATCCCCCTGGGCCTCTTCGGCTTCGACCTGGCCGACTGGCTGGATGATATGCGCCGCCATGTAAACTCCACCCTCATTGCCTATAACCTGCCCTTCATTTTCCTGCCGGTCTTCTTCATCGGCTTCCTCATGGCCAATATCCTTTTCGGCATCTTCTCCCTGTCCGGACTGGTCATTACCTTCTTCGGCGCCCTGGGCCTGCGCCTCTTCGGCTACTATGAAATGTCCCGCAAAGGCAAGGCAAATCTCGTATCCCTGGGATTCACGGTCCTCGCCATCCTGCTGCTCCTCATTACCGCACCGGAACCCACCGGCGTATCCAAGGCAGTGGATGCCTTCCTCCCATCCAACCACTACGGATTCACAGGAATCCTCAATATGTTCTGATAAGGAAATCAAAAAGCTCTCCGCTGTGGAGAGCTTTTTTCATGCTATAAAAAGGTTTTTAAGATGGACCGGCCGTTGGCCGTAGTGACACGCCCTGTGGGCGTGAAGGTTCAAAGGGTTCAGAAGGTTCAGAAGGTTCAGAAGGTTCAAAAGGTTCAGAGGGGAAGGTATCGCCCTGCGGGCGGTGAGTATGTATGCTGCCTGGCGGCAGCGAAAACCGTACAACCGGGCCTGCGGCCCGTCGGAAATGCACCCCTATTCCCCTACGGGGACTTCCCCCGGAGGGGGAAGTTTGCTCTATGCCCAGCTTTTGAACTCATAAGCATCTCAAAGCATAGTGCCGCTAAAACCTCCCCCTCCGGGGGAGGTGCCGTAGGCAGAAGGGGTGCATTTCCTCGCGCCATAGGCGCGGTTGTATGGTTTTCCCTCGCCCGTAAGGGCGGTTGCAAAGGTTTTATTCATAATGGCGGCGAAGCCGCCCACCTTCACCCTTTGAACCCTCTGCACCTTTTGCACCCTTTGAACCCTCACGCCCGCAAGGGCGTGTCCTTTACCGTATCACTCCGGTTTCCAGGGCGTTACCTTCACCGTGCAGGAGGGGCATACATTCTGGAGGAAACAGGTCTCGCAGTCCGGTTTCCTTGCGTGGCACACCCGCCTTCCATGCCAGATGAGCCAGTGATGGGCGGCGGACCAGTCCTTTTTGGGGATCGCCTTCTGGAGTCCCTTTTCCACTTCCAGAGGCGTCGTGCCTTCTGCCAGTTTCAAACGGTTGGACACGCGGAAAACGTGGGTATCCACTGCAATGGCCGGATAGCCGAAGGCCACGCTCCGTACCACATTGGCCGTTTTCCTGCCCACGCCGGGGAGCTTCACCAGTTCATCGAAATCTTCCGGCACCTCTCCGTGATAGTCGGAAAGAAGCATATGGCACATGCCCAGAAGATTCTTTGCCTTTGCTTTATACAGGCCGCAGTCGTGGATTTCCGTTTCCAGCTGGCTTTGAGTAAGGGATGCCATTTTAGCCGGCGTATCCAGCCTTGGGAAAATGCGGCCCGTAATGATATTCACCCTTTTATCGGTACACTGGGCAGAAAGTATCACCGCCACCAGAAGGGTGAAGGGGCTGGTGAAATGAAGCATGGTGCCGTCATTTTTGTACACCTCGGAAAGACGGCGGAGCTGCTCTGCCTTGACCTTCTTTGTAACCCTCATAATCCGCTGCGAAGCAGGTATTCATGGGCTGCCAGGGCAGCTGCCGCCCCCTCTCCTGCCGCAATGATGACCTGCTTGTTCCTGCAGTCCGTCACATCCCCTGCAGCAAAAAGGCCATCCACATTGGTTTCGCCATCCTTGTTTGTCATGATTTCCCCAAGGGAATTCACCTTCACGTCGGAAGGGAGATAAGAATTATTCGGGATGCCGCCAGCCTCCACGAAGACACCGTCCACAGTGAGCTCTTCCGTCTTTCCGTCAGCCTTATTCTTAATCACAAGGCCGCCCACCTTCTTCTCCCCTTTCACTTCTTCCGGCGTATATCCCAGATATACCTTCACATTGTCCAGCTCCTTCATCCGCTTCACCAGGATTTCCTGGGCCCGGATACGGCTGCGCACCAGAAGATACACCGTGGGGCAGAGCTTCGCCAGCTCGATGGCCGCCTGCACAGCACTGTCGCCGCCGCCTACGATGGCCACCGTTTTCTTCCGATAGAAAGGCGCATCGCAGGTAGCACAGTAGCTCACGCCTCGGCCGGTATATTCCTTTTCCCCGGGAATATCCAGCGTCCTGCTGTGCTTTCCGGCAGTGACGATGCAGGTTTTTCCCCGTGCCTCTTTGCCGTCATCCAGATGAGCCGTAAAAGTGCCGTCCGCTTCCTTCACAAGGGACTTCACCCCTGCATACACAAATTCCACGGGATACTGCTTCACATGGGCCTCCATCTTATCCGCCAGCTCAAAGCCCGAAATGGACGGGAAACCCAGGTAATTTTCGATTTCATTGGTCAAAAGCATCTGCCCGCCGATATCTGTGGTCACCACCTTCACCGAGAGCTCCTTCCGGGCTGCATAAAGCGCCGCATTCAGCCCCGCCGGGCCTGCGCCGATAACCAGTACATCAACCATATCCATATATATTCCTCCTCTTATATCGAACTTTATCGTTTAATAATTCTATTATATATGAAACTGCTGTTTTATGCAAATAGAAGCTGCAGGTCATACTAAGGAAGCACTGATTAATTCACAGAGTTTACTTTTATAAAAATTTTTATGAAAGCAGACTCTGTGAATGAATCACTGTTTCCCTCAAGTCTCCCGTCATTTCTGCCGCTATAGATGTTAAATTCTGAATTTCTCTGCTGTTTTTTTCAGTTTCCACTGAGTTTTTACTATTTTCCGGAAATGGTGAGGGAGAAAAGCGGTACCACTTTCTGCTTTCCATCACCCTATAGAATCATTTCTTATACGTACTTGAAAACATATGGAGTGATATCCGGTAGAACCGCGTGCTTTTCGTTACCCTCTACTATATACATACCTTGAGAATGAAAAATGAAAAGTAGAAAATTGAAATTTTTTCTTTATCATGTTAAAGGAGCTGAAACAGAAATGACACCATTTCTGTTCAGCCCCTTTAACATGATACGGTTATTCAGCTTAACTCCAATAACCACGCAAAAAACAGAAAAGCCCATCAGGGGGAGTCTCCAGGTAAGTTCAACCAATGAATCAGGCGTCCGCGCCTTGGCCCTCCTACATACGTAGGTGCTGCTCGGAACATGTCGTCAGAGAGAGGAAAGTCCTGCGAGCGCTCTTCCTTATTGCTTTTCTGTCTTCTGTTTTTTGGTACTGCACTGTCTTCTGTCTATCATCGGCCGATTTTAGAAGAAGGGAGGTGTGAAAAGATGGAATTCCCTGATGTTTCTTCATTCCTCTGCCCTTCTCCTTACCGCGGATGTGGAGGGTGGCAGTTTAGAAATCGGATTCATCATCTCATGAGGTCTTTTCATCCCTCTGATACTAATATCGCAGAAGGTTCGATTTTTAGACCCCCTGGAAGAAAAATATTTTTAGAAATTTTCTCGGACCTATCCTCAGGGCTCCGCCCAGCTCCTTTCTGGGGAAGGAGCCTGCGTTACATTCTATGCTGTGAGGCCAATAGAGTGGGGGAGCATGGCGGTAGGAGATTTCTCGACTCCGCTTCGCTGCGCTCGAAATGACAGTTCGACACGTGCCGTAGTGTTATAACCTTCATAAAGGCAAAAAGCAGCCTCATACGAAGCTGTTTTTTTGCCCCAAAGAAACCCGGTGCCTTTCCATCCCCTATGGCCAATAAGTTCGGTGTCTGCATGGTCTATGGCCGCGCCAGGGTGCGACGGTCCGCGCCAGGCAGGGGAAGCGCTGATTCATGCATTGTCTGCTTTCATTCTTAAATTTTTATGCACTGCTTCGTCATGGGATTCCTTAAATAGCTCGATGAAGAAAGGAAATTTCGAGGTTCCGCTTTGCTCTACTCGAAATAACAGGATAGCAGCCGGTCGGCCGACAGCGGTCAGCGGATGGCGGCCTCCTTACCGGTTCAGGAAGGATTTTCCCATGCCCTTGTATCCCACGAATTCCCGAAGCAGGGATTCGCCGGGGACGATGGAGGTGTCCAGTTCTCGGAAGGGTCTAAGGAAGGCAAGCATCCTTCTGGCTTCCGTATAGGCGGGGCTGTTTCTTCCTATATCTTCCAAAAGGGGCCGGGCCAGTTTTTTGAGTACCGGGATTTCATAGAGGAGGGCGGTGTTGAAGACCACATTGGCCCGGTCCTGGTACTGGAAAATGTTGCGTTCTTCTCCTCTTCTCACATTGTCCCATACCATGAGGGTGTGTTCCGGTCCGTTGCCGCGGAACTGGAAGTCCCGGACCAGGCGGCGCAGGAGTCGGCTGTCGGAGGTGGAGATGCGGTTATGGTCATTGATGGTGAGCTGTGTTAACGCGGAGATGTAGACCCTGATGCACTGGTAGCCGGGCACAAAGTAGGTAAGGCGCGGATTCAGGGCGTGGAGGCCTTCCACCAGAATAGGCTGTCCCTTTCCCAGGCGGATCGGTTTTTCGTCCCATTCCTTTTTCCCTGTGATGAAATTGAAATGGGGCAGGTGCGCTTCCCTTCCTTCCAAAAGGGCGGAGACGGTGTCTTCAAAGAGGGTGAGGTCCAGGGCTTCCAGGTTTTCCCAGTTTTCATTTCCCATTTCGTCCCGGTTCCGGAAATAGTCGTCCAGGGAGAGCATGACCGGTCTCACGCCGTTCACCCAGAGGTGGACGATGAGCCTTTTCATGAAGGTGGTTTTGCCGGAGGAGGAGGGCCCTGCCATGCAGACGAGGCGGATAGACGGTTTCTGGCAACAGATGGTATCTGCCAGTTCCGCCATTTTCTTTTCCTGCAGGGCTTCCGCCGTGGCCACCAGGTCATAAATCCTTCCAGTGTCAATGGCCCGGTTCAGTTCTTCCAGGTTATGGCAGCCGATGAGTTCGCTCCAGTTCTGGGTTTCCAGAAAGACCCGGGCGTAGAGGGGATCGTCCTTCCCGGGGGTGAGTTCCGTTTCGCCGGGTCCCGGAATCTGCAGGAGGAATCCGGGGGCATAGGAATGGAGGGCAAAGGCGGTGATAAATCCCATGTCCGGCAGCATGGGGCCGAAGTAGTAGTCAATGAGGCTGCCGCATTGGTCCACATTCAGTTCGGAGAAATCAAGCTGGGACAGGAGTTCGGCGTCCTCATTTCTTCCTTTCATGCGAAGGAAGGCGATGGCCCGGTTCCTCCCTACCACCAGCTTCGTGATTTTCCTTCTTTCCGCTACAATGTCCCCCATTTTCTTTTCAAGAACGGACAGCTCTTTTTGGAGCGGCGTATGACCGTCCTTGAATTCGCAGTAAATGGATTTCCCCAGGGAATGTTTCACCTTGATATCCGCTTTTTCTCCATAGATTTCCTTCACGCCGCATACAAGCAGCATAATGGCCGTGCGGCGGTAGGCCTGGTAGGCCTGCTTGGAGGAAAGAGGTATCCAGCGGACGCTGCAGTCCCTGGGAAAGGGAGTCTGGAAATCCAGAATGTCCCCGTCACAATCTGCCAGTACCGCATCGTTCCTCCCCCGCTCTCCCCTCACGATATTCCAGAGGTTCTGGGGCGATGCGCCGTCAAAGAAATCAAAACTTCTTCCTTCACAGGTAATATGCATAGAAGTCACTCCTTTAAAGCCAATATGAAAAGCCGAAGCACTCTCCTATGTTTTATTTTAGCACAGTCATAAAATGAATGGTTTCCTGTACGGTATGGCGCTATGGTACTTCTTACCGGCAGGAAACTGTTGGCAAAGGTTTTCCTATTCGGCTTGACTCTATGGCGATTCTTACCGGCAGGAAACTGTTGGAGAAGGGTTTCCTATTCGGCTTGTCGCTGTGGTGTTTCTTACCGGCAGGAAACTGTTGGCGAATAGTTTCCCATCTGGCTTAACACCATAGTATCCCTTACCGACAGGAAACTCTTGGCGAAAGGTTTCCTATTCGGCTTGAATCCATGGCATTCCTTGCCGACAGGAAACTGGTCGCGAATAGTTTCTCATCCGGCTTGAAACTTTGCTGTTTCTTACCGACAGGAAACTGTTCGACCGGAGATTTCTCGACTCCGCTTCACTCCGCTCGAAATGACAGGGCGGCGGCCCGCTGCGTTTCATATGAGAGAGACTATTCGCAAAGGGTTTCCTATTCGGCTTGACTCTGTGGTGGTTCTCCCCTCTGTCATTTCGAGCGGTGGTACAAGTCAGTATATCCTCTATGCCTCATGGAGCCGGTGAAACGGAGTCGAGAAATCTCCTCCTCAAAGGTTCTCCATCCAGCTTGTCGCTATGGTATTTCTTACCGGCAGGAAACTAAAAATCCGGTGGCCATGGCCACCGGATTTTTTATGTTATTTATTTCACTACGATGTTCACGATGCGTTTGGGAACGACGATGACTTTTACAATCTTCTTTCCTTCGGTAAATTTCTTCACTTCCGGCAGTTCCTTTGCTTTTTCTCCGATTTCTTCGCGGCTCATGGCTACGGGGACGGTGATGGCTGCGCGGACTTTGCCGTTTACCTGTACGCCCAGTTCCACTTCATCCACCACGAGGGCCGATGCGTCGCAGGCGGGCCAGGATGCTTCGTGGACGCTCTTTTCCTTTTCGCCCAGGCCCTGCCACAGTTCTTCGGTAATGTGGGGAACGAAGGGGGCCAGGAGGATGAGGAGGTTCCGGAGCAGTTCATGGGCCAGGTTTTCTTCGATGGCGTCATGGCTTTCTGCAAAGCGGTACATTTCATTCACCAGTTCCATAATGGAGGAAATGGCGGTATTGAAGGCAAATTTGCCGTCCAGGTCTTCGGTAACCTTGGAAATGGTCTGGTGCAGTCTTCTTCTCAGTGCTGTTTCATCTTCCGACAGTTTACCTTTGTTTTCTTTGGTGAAATCCTGATATTTGCCGGTGATGGCCCATACTCTCTTCAGGAAGCGGTAGGAGCCTTCCACGCCCTGGTCGGACCATTCCAGATCCTTTTCCGGAGGAGCGGCGAAGAGGATGAAGAGGCGGGCGGTGTCAGCGCCGTATTTTCCAACGATTTCTTCCGGGGAAACCACGTTTCCTACGGACTTACTCATCTTGCCGCCGTCTTTCAGCACCATGCCCTGGCAGAGGAGGTTGGTGAAGGGTTCCGGATAGTCCACCATGCCTTCGTCCTGCAGCACTTTCATGAAGAAGCGGGAATAGAGGAGGTGGAGGATGGCATGTTCAATGCCGCCGATATACTGGTCCACAGGCATCCAGTAGTTGGCCTTATCTTTATCGAAAGGTTCTTTTTCGTTGTGGGGATCGCAGTAGCGGAGGAAGTACCAGGAGGAGTCGATGAAGGTATCCATGGTATCCGTTTCCCGGGTAGCATCAGCGCCGCACTGGGGGCACTTCACGTGGAGGAAGGTTTCGCTTGTTTCCAGAGGAGAGGTGGCTCCGGCTACAAAGTTGACGTCGGTCGGAAGCTTGACGGGCAGGTCCTTTTCCGGTACCAGCACGTTGCCGCAGTGGGGGCAGTGGATAATCGGAATGGGGCAGCCCCAGTAGCGCTGGCGGGAAATAAGCCAGTCACGGAGGCGGTAGTTGACCTTGCCTTCGCCGATACCCATGTCTTCAAATTTCTTTGTAATGGCTTCTCTGCCTTCTTTAGAGGTGAGGCCGTCGAATCCGCCGGAATTTACCAGGTATCCGTCGGCATCATAGGCTTTATCCATATCTTCCAGTTTCAGGTCATGGGCTTTGTTCTGCACCACCAGTTTCATGGGAAGATGGTATTTCTTGGCAAATTCAAAGTCTCGTTCATCATGGGTCGGTACGGCCATGACGGCACCGGTGCCGTATTCATAGAGGACGTAGTTGGCAATCCAGATAGGCACTCTTTCGCCGGTCAAAGGATGGATGGCATAGCTGCCGGTGAACATGCCCAGTTTCGGCGCATCTTCTGCGGTGCGGACGATGTCGTTCTGGTTTCTCATTTCCGTAATGAAGGCTTCCAGCTTATCTTTTTCCGGATTGTTCGCAATCAGTTTTTCTACCAGCGGATGTTCCGGAGCCAGCACCATGTAGGTAACGCCGTAAACGGTGTCCACGCGGGTGGTGTATACGGGGATGGTATCATCCATGTTTTCTACTTTGAAGGAGAACTGGGTGCCTGTGGAACGGCCGATCCAGTTTCTCTGCATGGTCTTGACTCTTTCCGGCCAGCCCGGCATATGGTCCAGGTCCGCCAGCAGGCGGTCAGCGTAGTCTGTAATCTTCAGGAACCACTGGGACAGGTCCTTCTTCACCACCGGGTTCTTACATCTCCAGCAGCGGCCTTCTTCTACCTGTTCATTGGCCAGTACGGTGTGGCAGGTGTCGCACCAGTTCACCTTGGCTTCCTTCTTGTATGCCAGACCTCTCTTGTAGAAAATTTCAAAGAGTTTCTGGGTATGTTTGTAATAGTCTTCCCGGCAGGTCAGAACCTTTCTGTCCCAGTCATAGGACAGGCCCAGTTCCTTCTGCTGGCGGGTCATATTGTCAATGTTGGAATAGGTCCAGTCTGCCGGCGGCGTGCCGTGTTTAATAGCCGCATTTTCTGCAGGCATGCCAAAGGCATCAAAGCCCATGGGATGGATTACATTGAATCCCTGCATTTTCTTGAAACGGGCCACCACATCGCCGATGGAATAGTTTCTTACATGGCCCATATGGAGATTGCCGGAGGGATAAGGGAACATTTCCAGCACATAATATTTCTTCTTAGATGGATCTGAGTGGGTCTCAAATGCCTTCGTATCCTCCCAGATTTTCTGCCATTTTTTCTCAATCTGCTGAGGAACATACTTTTCACGCATAGTTTCACCTTCCACAAAAACAATGACACATCATCATTTTTTATATAGTTGATACTTATTATATAGCTCATAGAGGGAAATAGTCAAATGGAGCGCCCTTTGGACACGCCTTCGGCGTGAGGGTTGACGGGCCTCCGGCCCGAAGGTTCTTAAGGTTCAGAGGTTTGACAGCCCTTTGGGCTGAGGGTTGTGGTATCGCCCATGGAGCCACTGCGTGGCAGGGTTCAAAGGGCTCAGAAGGTTCAGAGGGTTCAGAGGGGAAGGTATCGCCTTCGGCGATGAATATAAAGTCAGCGTTACGGGATTGGCTTTTGTGTCTCCACTGCTGCATGACATAGTGCAAAAGCCCCCTTCCCCAGGCAGAAGTCCTGCAGAGGACTTCTGAGCCGGGCTAATATGTGAGCATAGCCTGCACACAAAGCGAACACCTTAAA
>NZ_UPZP01000033.1 GCF_900538805.1 uncultured Dialister sp. | reverse complement strand
CAAAAGAGGAACTGCATGACTTTATAAAAAAAGAGCCAAAGGCATTACCTTGGTTCAAACCATGGTATGGAGCAAAGGAGTTTATTAATAGAAAACCACGATTCTGCTTATGGCTTGGGGATTGTCCTCCTAATATATTAAGGCATTTACCACTATGTCTAAAAAGAGTGGAGAACGTGCGAAAATTAAGACTTGCAAGTAAAAGCCCAGGAACTAGAAGACTGGCAGAAAAACCTACAAGGTTTCATGTTGAAAATATGCCCAAAGGGCATTATATAGTTATTCCTGAGGTGTCTTCTCAGAACCGTAGATATATTCCCATGGGTTATTTGGATGATTCATCTTTATGCAGTAATAAATTACGCATTATGGCTGGAGCTGATTTATATCATTTTGGCATTTTAGAATCAAATGTGCACATGGCTTGGACGAGGGTAGTCTGTGGAAGATTAAAGAGTGACTATGATTATTCAATTAAAATTGTTTACAATAATTTCCCTTGGCCAAATCCTACTCCTGCGCAAAAGGCCCGAATTGAAAAGTCCGCCCAGGGTATTCTGGACGCCCGTAAGTTATATCCGGACGCGTCTCTGGCAGACCTTTATGACCCGTTGGCCATGCCGCTGGAACTTCGCAGGGCCCATCAGGAAAACGACAAGGCTGTTATGGAGACCTATGGTTTTAACTGGCATACTATGACGGAGCCGGAGTGCGTGGCGGAGCTGATGAAAATGTACCAGAAACTGACAGAAGCAGAAGAGGGGAAAAGTAAAGCACCGGCACCGGAACCAAGAAACTAGAAGCAAGAACTATTAAGAATTTCCCGTACCGGTATGATTGTAAACAGATAATAAACCCGCAAATTGACAAAAGGACGGCCGCTGATTATTATATAAAAGGCAGTCCTTTTTTCATTGACGGAGAAAGGAATTGTCTGTTATCATAAAGTATCATTGTATTTTTATATTTCTTATCATAAAAAGAGGAAACATGGAGAAAGAAAGTATGAAGGATGGGAAAAAGGGTGGAGACATTCTTTTTGATATCCGTCATTTAAGCCATACCTTTGAGACGGAGGAGGGGAAGAAGTTTGATGCCCTGTCCGATGTGACCGCTTCCATCAGGAAGGGGTCCTTTACGGCCATCATCGGTACCAACGGCAGCGGAAAGTCTACGCTGGCCAGGCATCTGAATGCCCTGCTCATTCCTACGGACGGGGAAATCTATGTGGAGGGCATGAAGACTTCCGATTTTTCCCATATCTGGGATATCCGCCAGAAGGTGGGCATGGTGTTCCAGAATCCGGACAACCAGCTGGTGGCTGCCATTGTGGAGGAGGATGTGGCCTTCGGTCCTGAAAACCTGGGGATTCCGCCGGATGAAATCAGGAAGCGGGTGGACACGGCCCTGGAAAAGGTGGGCATGACGGCTTATCGCACCCATTCTCCTGCCATGCTTTCCGGCGGGCAGAAGCAGCGCGTCGCCATTGCAGGCATTCTGGCTATGCATCCGGACTGCATCGTGCTGGATGAACCGACGGCCATGCTTGACCCCCACGGCCGCAGGGAGGTCATGGACACGGTGCATGAGCTGAATGAAAAGGAAGGCATTACCATCGTGCTCATTACCCATTTCATGGAAGAGGCGGTGACCGCGGACCATGTGATGGTGATTGACAAGGGCCATCTGAAGATGGAAGGCACGGCCCGGGAGGTTTTCTCCCAGGCGGAGAAGCTGACGGCCCTGGGACTGGATGTGCCGGTGGCGGCGGACCTGGCCCATGGCCTTCGGAAGAAGGGCTTCAAGGTGCCGGAGGATTGTTTGACAGATGAGGAGCTGGGAGAAGCATTATGTCCATATGTGTCGAAAATGTAAGCTGTGTGTACAGCAAGGGTTCTCCCTTTGAAAAGGTGGCGCTGGAGGATATCAATCTCACCATCGAACCGGGAGAATTTATCGGAATCATCGGCCATACGGGCAGTGGCAAATCGACGCTCATCCAGCACCTGAACGGCCTCATCCATCCCACCTCCGGAAAGGTAACCATCGACGGCGTGGATTTGGCGGCTAAGACGAAGGAAGCGGTGGCGAAGCGCCATTCTGTGGGCATGGTTTTCCAGTACCCGGAGCACCAGCTTTTTGAAGAGACCGTGGCCAAGGATATTGCCTTCGGTCCGAAGAATCTGGGCTGCAATGAGGAGGAAACGGAAAAAAGGGTGAAGAGCGCCATGAAATTTGCGGGTCTTGACTATGACACCTTCGGCGGCCGTTCGCCTTTCCGTCTTTCCGGCGGCCAGCAGCGGCGCGTGGCCATTGCAGGGGTCATTGCCATGCATCCCGATTTCCTTATCCTTGATGAACCGTCTGCAGGCCTTGACCCCATCGGACGGCGGGAAATTTTCTCCCGCATCCAGAGCTGGTATAAAAAAGGTGTTTTCTCTGTTATCCTGGTGTCCCACAACATGGACGACATTGCCCGGCTGGCCACCCGCCTCCTGGTGATGCATAAGGGCCATCTGGTGATGGACGGAAAGCCTATGGATATTTTCCTTCATCACCGCAGGGAACTGCAGGAATGCGGCGTCGATGCACCGCCTCTGACACAGACCCTGCTGCATCTGAAGGAAAAGGGCATTCCGGTACCGGAGGATGCGAAGACCGTGGAAGAAGCGGTGGATAGAATGAGCAGAATGCTGGGAGGTGGCGCATCATGCTGACAGATATTACCCTTGGCCAGTATTATCCGGGAGATTCCTTCCTGCACCGCATGGACCCCAGGGCGAAGATTCTCTGCACCATGATTTTCATTGTGGCCATTTTCCTGGCCAATAATCTCTGGTCCTATATCCTGGTGGCAGGTTTTACGTTCCTTGCCATTGCCATGTCCGGCGTGCCGGTTTCCCTTATCTGGAAGGCCATCAAGCCCCTGTGGATTATCCTGGTGTTCACCATGGGCATCCATGTGCTCACAACGCCGGGGAATGAACTTTTCACCTGGAAATTCATCCATATCAGTGAGGAAGGCATTGTGAACGGCCTCATCATGACCCTTCGTCTGGTGTTCCTCATCGCCTTTTCCTCACTTCTTACCTATACCACCAGCCCCATTGTGCTCACCGACGGCATTGAAGCGCTGCTTATGCCCTTCAAGCGGTTCGGCGTACCGGCCCATGAGCTGGCCATGATGATGACCATTGCACTCCGTTTCATTCCCACCCTTCTGGAAGAAACGGACCGTATCATGAAGGCCCAGTCCTCCAGAGGCGCCGATTTTGTAAACGGCAATCTCTGGCAGCGGGCAAAGAACATGGTGCCCCTCCTGGTGCCCCTCTTCATTTCCGCCTTCCGGCGGGCCGATGACCTGGCTACCGCCATGGAAGCCAGATGCTACCGGGGCGGCGAGGGACGCACCAAAATGCACCAGCTGGCCTATACCTGGAGAGACAGGAATGCTTTCCTGGCGGTGGTGCTGATTACGGCAGCCCTCTTTGGTCTGTATATGTATTTCAAATAAAAGAAAGGAAGCCGGGGCCTCTGCCCCGGCTTTTAAAAGCTATGAAAAATATCTGGATTACCCTTTCCTACGAAGGAAGCGGCTACGGCGGATTCCAGCGGCAGGAGAACCGCATGACCGTGCAGGAAATGGTGGAGAACTGTCTCCGGAAACTGACCGGTGTGAAAACCACCCTTTACTTCGTAGCCCGCACTGACGCCGGAGTCCATGCTTATGGACAGGAATGCACCTTCTACACGGAATCCACCATTCCCGGGGACCGTTTCCTTTATGCCATGAATGCCTGCCTCCCCTATGACATCCGCATCACTGCCAGCCGGGAAGTGGATATGGATTTTTCCGTGAGGCGCAGAAACTATGGAAAAACCTATGGCTATCTTTTGACAGAGGAAAGGGAAACGTCCCCTTTCCTCAAACGATACATCTGGCGCACCGGAAAGAAGCTGGACCTGGCTCTCATGAAAAAGGCGGCCCGCGCACTGGAGGGGCGCCATGACTTTACCTCCTTCCGCGGAAATAATTCCGTCCCCTCTGACCCGGTGAGGAAAATCAATGAAATCCGTATCCAAAAGACGGGCTCCCTCTACCGCATCTACGTGACAGGAGAGGGGTTCCTCTACCACATGGTGCGGAATATTGCCGGTGCCCTGGTGGATGCAGGAAGCGGGAATCTTTCGGCAGAGGACATTGAAAATATTCTGGAAGCCCGGGACAGAAGGAAACTGGGCATCACAGCCCCGGCAGAGGGGCTCTGCCTCCTTCGGGTGTATTTCAATCCCATTACGAAAGAAGATATCGATGAGACCCTTCAAATGCCGCTTTATCCCTGGTGCGTTTGAAGGGGAGGGGAAAATCCGCTAATCCCTGGGCACCCTGTATTGAACACCGGCTGCTGAACGGTTCAATCATTCCAGTCCACTGTTCCAATCGGCAGGAGAATCATATATAATAGAGGAAAGAACCGATAGGTATGGTTGGATTTCAGGGGGCATGAACAATGGGAGCAGTGAAGAAGGAGCAGATAGAGAAGGCGGCGCGCCGTCTTTTCAAAGAGAAGGGATACCACGATACGTCCCTTCGGGACATCAGCCGCCAGGCGGGAGTGAGCGTATCGTCCATTTCCTATTATTTCGGCACGAAGGAAGATTTATACCATATCCTTTTCCCGGAGGAGGAAAAGGAGAAGGCACCGGACAAGAAGGAGCAGATTGAGAATGCGGCAATCCGCCTTTTTGCGCTGAAGGGCTATTCCGACGTGTCCATCCGGGATATCGGGAAGGAGGCGGGGGTGAACAGCGCCGCCATTTCCTACTACTTCGGTGGGAAAAAGGAGCTTTATGCCGCCATTCTGGAACGGGGGAGCGCCCTTCTGGTGGATTTCGTGGAAATGGCGGCGGACGGGACGAAGAAGCCCATGGAAATCATGGAGATGTATTCCCGCTTTTTCTTCCGCCTCATGAAGGAGCACCCCTATATCCTCCGTATTTTTTCCTGGGAAATGATTCATCCCACCGATGTGTTTGCGTCCATCGGAAAAGAAAGGTTTGCCATGGTGCTGGTGGTTCTCCGGGCGGCCCTGACGGAGGGCATGGAGGAGGGCACTTTCCGCAGCAACCTGAAGCCCACGGAGGTCTGCATTTCCTGGGCAGGCATGGTGGCCTACTATTACCTCATGAATGAAATCAAGAAACGGTTCGCCGTGAAGGAGGATATTTCCGAAGCTTCCTACATGGACCAGGCCTTCGATGTGCTGATGAACGGGATTAAGGAAAAGTCCTGATCTTTCATAAATTTCGTTTATGTATGGACTGCAGTATATGATTTATATCATGAATGCACAAATCTTATATACCGCAGATAATTAAAAACGAGCCGTATGTACGAAAAAGTATGGAAAATGCAAATTTCTGTCTTGATGTATAGGGAATCTGCGTATAAAATAAACGCAGTAGTTCTTTTCACCGGACCTTCCCCATGAAAGGGCGAGGCCCGGTGTTTTTGTCAGATTTGGGAGTTTCATATGGCAGAAAATAATCAGGAAATGCATGAGAACCTCGAAAGAGGACTGAAGAACCGGCACATCCAGCTGATCGGCCTTGGCGGAGCCATCGGCGTAGGACTGTTCCTCGGATCCGCTACAGCTATCGAACTGGCAGGGCCTTCGGTGCTTTTGACCTACATCATCGGCGGCGTTGCGATTTATTTCATCATGCGGGCCCTTGGCGAATTGTCCGTGGCCTACCCCGTATCCGGCGCCTTCAGCGCCCACGCCGCCCGTTTTCTGGGACCGAAGTGGGGCTATCTCACCGGCTGGACCTATTGGTATATGTGGATGGTTACCTGTATGGCGGAGCTCACGGCAGTGGGGATTTACATGAATTTCTGGTACCCCGACCTGCCCCAGTGGGTGTCGGCGCTCTGTGCCCTCATCCTGATGACGGTGGTCAATTTCATCGCCGTTTCTGCTTACGGTGAGTTTGAATTCTGGTTTGCATTAATCAAAATCTGCACCATCATCTTCATGATTATCGGCGGTGCAGGAATGATTCTCTTCGGTATCGGTAACGGCTGGGAACCGGTGGGGATTACGAACCTCTGGACCCACGGCGGATTCTTCCCCAACGGCATCGGCGGCACCCTCATGGCTCTTGTCATGGTCATGTATTCCTACCTGGGCATTGAAATCATCGGCGTCACCGCCGGTGAAGCCCATGACCCGAAATCCACCATCAAGAAAGCCATTGATGAAGTGTTCTGGCGTATCCTGATTTTCTATGTACTTTCCCTCGGCGTCATCATGGCCATCTATCCCTGGGATGAAATCGGCCACCTGGGCAGTCCCTTCGTTATCACCTTTGAAAAACTGGGCATTGCCGGCGCCGCAGACATTATCAATATTGTCGTCATTACGGCGGTGCTGTCCTCCTGCAACAGCGGTATCTTCAGCTCCGGCCGTATGCTCTACAACCTGTCCCTCCAGGGAAATGCACCATCCTGCTTCCAGCGGCTGAACCGCCACCGCCTGCCCTGGATCGGCATTCTCTTCTCCGCAGCGGTGCTGCTTGCTTCGGTGCTCATGAACTACATCATGCCGGCACAGGTCTTTGTGTATGTCACCAGCGTAGGCTCCTTCGGCGCCCTCTTCACCTGGTTCGTCATCCTTAGGACCCAGCAGAAATTCCGCGCATCCCTGTCTCCTGAAGAAAAGAAGCTTCTCACCTACAAAATGCCCTTTGCTCCTTGGTCCGGCTACCTCACCATGCTCTTCCTTCTGGGCGTGGTCATTGCCTCTGCTTTCCGCGACGATACCCGGGTAGCCCTCTATGTTACTCCCGTATGGTTTGCCATCCTTCTCATCGGCTACCATTTCATTGAAAAGAACAAGGAAAAACACGAAAGGAAATCCGGCGGTTTCAAGGAAGAACCGGAAGTTTCCGAAAACCTGGCGCCCACGCCTTCTGTGGAAGCCAGAATGAAATAAGAACATATGAAAAGGGACTGTGAAAAATGGCAATCATTTCTTCGCAGTCTCTTTTTTGATGCATTCCTATATCCGTGGGGCTTGAAATGATGGTAAGCTGCCTGCCGCTCTGTCATTTCGAGCGGAGCTGCACGTGGATATGGGGATAGATTTTTTGGCTCTGTTGTGGCTCTGAGTCGAGAAATTTCCTGCCGCAAAGGGGCGCAAACCATTTTTTGACGTATTCCTATATCCGTGGGGGTTGAAATGATGGTAAGCTTTCTGCCGCTCTGTCATTTCGAGCGGAGCTGCACGTGGATATGGGGATAGATGTTTTGGGTTCTGTTGTGGCTCTGAGTCGAGAAATCTCCTGCCGCAAAGGGGCGCAAACCATTTTTTGACGTATTCCTATATCCGTGGGGGTTGAAATGATGGAAAGCTGCCTGCCGCTCTGTCATTTCGAGCGGAGCTGCACGTGGATATGGGGATAGATGTTTTGGGATTCTGTTGTGGCTCTGAGTCGAGAAATCTCCTGCCACAAAGGGGTGTGCATTACCGGGGAGTGAGATTTCCAGACTCCTCTTCCCTATGGTCGTGAAACTATTTCATCATTCCGGCGCGGCTCTCCGCTCGAAATGACAGTGAGGAGGCTGATTATCCGGCAGAGTTCATAGGATGGACAATTCTGCCAATTATCAATGGCTATTTCCGGCAGGCATTAAACTTATGCATAAATTAGTTATCGAAAAAATCGATTTATATTGGAAAGTATAATCCTGTTCTGCTATAATAGAACAGTAGTCAATTTCATAGGAGGCAAAACAGGCGAAAGCCTGCGACGCAAAACTAAAGGGCCTTTCACATGGCAGCCAGCTGCACCGTTAACGAATCCAGATAAGAGCGCAGCACTGCTGCGCCTTTATTTTGCCTTTTTGCCGCGAAAATAGAGGTTTTAAGTAAGAATGGAAGCTTTTTGATGGAAGAATTTACCTTTAAGCCCGATTTGGACATGAATGTACCGGTGGCCTATGCAGTTTATAAGATCATTTTAGACAAGGACGGCAGGCCTGTGGATACCTTATACGTATACTCCAATAAGGCCTATTGCGAAATGGTGGGAAGGACGAAGGAGGAGCTCATCGGCCATACTTTCCGGTCCGTGTATGACAATGCCGATGAAAAATGGTTTGATTACTGCTATGAGGCCGCCGTTAACGGAAAACGGATACGGGACCGCATGTACAGCCGGGAAGTGGGACAGTGGCTGGAATTTGAAGTGGAACCGGCAGGAGAGGGACTGGCGGCCTTCATTTTCCTCAACGTGGATATGGACCATATGGAAAGGATGAACCTGCTTCAGTCCAGCAACACCGATGATATCATCATCCGGCTTGCGAAAATCATGGACGGCGGGGAAAGCTATGAAAAGGCGGTGAACCACATGCTTTCCGAACTGGGAAGCATCATCCATCCCGACCGCCTCTACGTGCTGGAGACCGACGGAAAGACGGTGAGCAATACCTTTGAATGGTGCCGGGAAGGGGTAAAGCCGGAAATCCATACGCTTCAGAATCTGCCCTATGACGAATACATTGGCGGCTGGGAAAAATTCCTGATTAACAATACTAGTGTGGTGCTGGAGGATATTGAGGTTTTAAAGGAAGATGACCCCGTGGACTATGAGAACCTGAAAAGGCAGGGGATCCGCAGCATTCTGGACACTCCCATTTACGACGGCGGAAAGCTCATCGGCTACATCGGTGCCGATAATTATGAAATCAGCGATGCCGTGAATACCCAGAAGATTCTGGAAACCGTTTCCTATTTTCTGGGGGCCCGCATGGTAAACCAGCGGCTTTTAGAAAAGCTGGACTACATGAGCCTCCGGGATATGCTCACCGGTGTGAGGAACAGGAACAGTCTCATGGAAGAGCTGGATAAAATGGAGAAGCAGCCTCTTCCGGCGGGCATCGTTTTTGGCGACGTGAACGGTCTCAAAAAGGCTAACGATGAACTGGGCCATGTGGCAGGAGACAGGCTTCTTCGGCAGACGGCAAAAGCCATGAAGGAATTCTGGGGCGACGATGCGGTGTATCGCGCCGGCGGCGATGAATTCGTGGCCCTGGCACCGAATATATGCGAATGTTCCTTTTACAGGAAGTTCCAGGAATTCCGGAACATCATGAAGGAAAGACAGAACATTTCCGTGGCCTTTGGTGCCGAATGGGCACCTGCGGGAAAAGAAATTTCCGCCGCCATGAGCCGGGCCGACAGGAAAATGTATGAAGATAAGAAAAAACATTATCTTCGTATGGCGGAAAAACGGGTCTGAAAAGGCGCTTCCTTAACGGCAGGTATTGGGATTCTTTGCTGTGCTCATAATGATGGGTGGTGGTATGCTTCCCTGACCAACTATCCCACCAGCCCATTCATTTCCCCTTGACAAGGACGGGTTCATTGGCTACAATGGACTCATATTACAAAGTGCTGATGGAAAAAAGTACTCATTTCAGAAGTCCTGCAGAGAGCCGGCATAGGGTGGGAACCGGCGGCGGAGGAATGGGGAAGTTCTTTCCTGAACTGCGCGGCTGAAATAGGAGTAGGCTGCGACGTGTGCCTCCGTTACAGGGCGTAGAGTTGATCTGATGAAGATAATTTGGGTGGTACCACGGATAATCCGTCCCTTGGGTACCACCCTTTTGTGTTTTATTCAGGTAAACAGGGTGGTACCGCGATGTGTCCCGTCGTCCCTTGCTTAGCAATAGGCAGGGGACTTTTATTTTCATAAAAAATAAAGAAAGTATGGGAGGATGGAAGATGAACAGGAAGAAAATAGCAGGTGCAGCGCTCCTGGCGGCAGCGCTCCTTCTGGGAGGCGCCGGAAGTGTTTGGGCGGCGCACCTGGAGGATATTGCAGCCCGGGGCACCTTGAAAGTAGGCACCACTGGCGATTATCGGCCCATGTCCTATAAGGACGCTGATGGAAAGTATGAGGGCTTTGATACAGAACTGGCAGAAAAGCTGGCGGATTCCCTTCATGTGAAGGTGGAATACGTGCCTACCACTTGGAAGACACTCTCCGCCGATGCGGCGGCAGGAAAGTTTGACCTGGCCCTCTGCGGCATTACAAGGACCTTCGACAGGGAAAGGACCCTGGCCATGTCGGACGGCTACCTTCTCTTCGGCAAGACCATTCTCTGCCGGAAGGGGGAGGAAGGAAAGTACAAATCCCTCAAAGACCTGGACCGGCCGGAGGTGAAGGTCATGGTGAATCCCGGCGGAACGAATGAGAAATTTGCAAAGTCCCGCCTGCCCCACGCCACTTTAATCATTCATGAGAAGAATGCGGAAATCCCTTCCCTCATCGCAGAAGGAAAGGCGGATATCATGATTACGGAAACCATGGAAGCCCGCCGGTATGTGCGCATGAATGAAAAGCTGGCGGCGCCGCTGGTGGACAAGCCCTTTACCAGGAGCCGCTTCGGCGCCCTCATGGCAAAGGGAGACCAGGATTTCCTGAATTATGTGAATTTCTTCCTGGCGGAAATGGAAACCGATGGGACCATGGATGCACTGGAAGATACATACATTAAATAAAAATCAGGCAGTATAGGAATTTGGGAGGAAATACAAATGAAGACATGGATGAAAATGAGTATGGCAGCAGTTTTGGCAGCAGCAGCACTGGTTTATGGCGGATGCGGCAATAGTCAGTCCCAGGGAGGCGCAGGCTCTGCTTCCGGAAAGCCCATTATCGGCGTAGTGCAGATTGTGCAGCATGGTTCCCTTGACCAGGCCAATAAGGGCTTCGTAGACGGCTTGAAGGAAAGGGGATACGGTGAGGATAAAGTCACCTTTGACCAGCAGAATGCCCAGGGTGACCAGTCCAACCTGAAGACCATCGCGTCCCGTTTCAAATCGGAAAATCCGAAGCTCATCTGTGCCATCGCCACCCCGGCGGCCCAGGCAGTGGCCAATGAAATCAAGGACATCCCCATCGTAGGCACCGCCATTACGGACTACACCACCGCCAAGCTGGTGAAGAATGATGAAAAGCCCGGCGGCAACGTCACCGGCGTCAGCGACCTGGCGTCCATCGATGCCCAGATGGACCTGGGAAGAGCCCTGGTGCCCAATGCGAAGACCGTAGGCCTCATTTACTCCTCCAGCGAAGTGAACAGTGAAGTCCAGGCCAACATGATGAAGGACTACTGCAAGAGAAACAACCTGGCCGTGGAAGAACGGACTGTGAACAGCGTGAACGACATCCAGCAGGTGGCCGAATCCCTGGCAGGCAAAGTAGATTTCATCTATGTACCCACCGACAATACCCTGGCCTCCTCCATCCCCACCCTCATGAAGGTCACCGATGCCAATAAGATTCCGGTCATCGTAGGGGCTGACATTATGGCCAAAGACGGCGCCCTGGCCGCCCTCTCCGTGGACTACTACAAGCTGGGCGTCCAGACCGGACACATGGCCGCCGACATCCTGGACGGCAAGATTAAGCCGGAAACCGCAGCCATCCAGCACCAGAAGGAATACACCATCGTCATCAACAAGAAGGACGCAGAAATTCTGGGCATCAAAATCCCCGATGAAATCGCAAAGAAAGCACAGATGGTATAAGGGAGAAGAGCCCTGCGTAATTTCCCTCCCACCGGGCACTGTCATTCCGGGGGCCAGCGAAGAATCTTTGTACACCGGGCCGTGGGGACAAAAGCAGTAAACACCGGTGCGGGGGAAGGAAATCGATGATGTAAATAAGCCGTGAAAAATGACTGAACATTTTTCACGGCTTTTCTGTTTTCTTTATTTATCCCGGAGACTTTCGAAATGGCACAAATGCTGTTTCGCACCGTTGTCATTTCGAGCGGAAGATAGAAACGGAATGATGCGGGCGGTTCATGGAGATAGTGAAGAGGGGGAGAAATTTTCTGTACCCATTGCGGCGTGCACCATTTGGGCGTGAGATTTCTCCACTCCCCTTCGCTGCGGTCAAAATGACAGCAGGGCGGGGGCATCGTTGTGATTGGGGGGAAATCCCATATCCCTTCTTTGACTTCTCCATGGATTCACCTTGTTTAACCTGATTCTGCAAGAAGTCTCCCCCCTCTTTAGACGGTGAGATGAATTGCAGGTTTTTCTGAGGGCTCGATGCCATCAGAAAAACAATGTCTTCACAAGTTGATTTGCAGTATAATCAGTAGTAAGGGTGAACGGATTTGGAAAGTCAAGGCAGGTGATGATAGTGAATAAGGCATACCGATACAGAATCTATCCGACAACGGCACAGAAAATGATGTTTGCCAAGACCTTTGGGTGTGTCCGATTCATCTACAACAAGATGCTGAGTGACCGCATTGACTATTATAAGGAAACAGGCCAAAAGCTGAATAACACGCCTGCGCAGTACAAGGAAGAATTCCCTTGGCTAAAGGAAGTAGATAGTTTAGCCCTTGCCAATGCCCAAATGAACCTGAATAAGGCCTACAGCCACTTTTGGAATGACAGACGGCATTTCGGCAAGCCGCGCTTCAAGTCCAAGAAGAATAGTCGTGCTTCGTATTCCACGAATAACCAGAAAGGCTCCGTCCGAATCAAGGACCATAAGGTGAAACTGCCGAAAGTTGGCTGGGTGAAATTATGCCAGCATCGTCCCTTGCCGGAGAACAGTATCATAAAAACCGTAACCATCAGCAAGACGCCATCAGGAAAGTACTATATCAGTATGCTGGTGGAGTATGAAAACCAAGTACTCCCTGTCATACCGAAGACCTTCCTGGGGCTGGATTTTGCGATGCACGGTTTGTATGTGGCTTCCGATGAGGAGAATGCTGAGTATCCCGATTTCCTGCGAAAGGCAGAGAAGAGATTGGCTAAGGCACAGCGGAAGCTATCCCAAAAGCAGAAAGGAAGTCACAACAGAGAAAAACAAAGACTGCGTGTAGCTATTCTCCATGAGAAAGTGGCCAATCAACGGCGGGATTTCCTGCATAAGAAGGCCCGCTACCTTGCAGACCGCTATGATGCCATTGGAATTGAGGATATTAGCGTAAAAGCGATGGCCAAGCGGAAAAAGGGTGGCAAGTTCAGCTTTGGCAAATCCGTAGCTGATAATGGTTGGAATATGTTCACGAACATGCTGGAATATAAGCTGGCTTGGCAAGGCAAAAAGCTTATCAAGATAGACAAGTGGTATCCAAGCAGCCAGCTGTGCCATGTTTGCGGATATCAGAACCACAAAACCAGGGACTTATCTGTACGAGAATGGGATTGCCCTAAATGTGGCAGTCATCATGACCGCGATAAGAACGCCGCCATAAATATCCGAGAAGAAGCCAGGCGGATATTTGCCTGACGTAATCCATAAAATACCGTGGGGCGCACGGAAATCTACGCCTGTGGAGAGTGTGTAAGCCGCCGCAACTCTTTGGAGTCCGTGGTGCTGTTCTCGTTGAAGCAGGAAGCTCCCACCTCTATAGGCGGGAATACGTTCACAATCCATTTTTACTGTTTTTTCTCCCAAATAACTGTGATATAATAATCTCTAGGTATATCCATTTTCCCTACATACGGTGGATATGCGAAAAACACTAGCAAAGAAGGCGGGGCTATGTCAGAAATCAAAGAAAGATTAGCCCATGTAATGGACCGGATAGAATCGGCCAGGAAGCGTTCTCCCTATGGGCAGGAAGTGACCCTGGTGGCGGTGACGAAGTTCCATCCTCTGGAGGATATGGAAGAAGCCATTCATCTGGGAGTGACCCAGGTGGGAGAAAACCGGGTCCAGGAAATGGAAGAGAAGTTCAAGGCCTTGAAACTTCCGGTGGTTTGGAATCTGCAGGGACATTTACAGAAGAATAAAGTGAAAAAGGCAGTGGCCATGGCGGACCTCATCCAGTCAGCCGATTCCCTTGATATCATGAAGGAAATCGACCGGCGGGCCGGGGAAATCGGCAAGGTGCAGGATGTACTCCTGGAATTCAATATTTCCGGTGAAGAATCGAAGTATGGCCTTTCGCCGGATGATATGAAGGACGCTGTGGAAACAGCCAAAGCCCTTTCCCATATCCGGGTGAAGGGGCTCATGTGCATGGCGCCGGCCTATGAGGATGTGGAAAAGACCCGTCCCGTATTCCGCAAAGCCCACAGCATGTGGAATGACATGAAAAAAGAATTTCCCGAAGGGCAGATTTCTATCCTGTCCATGGGAATGACCCATGATTTTGAAATTGCTATTGAAGAAGGAGCCAATATGGTGCGCATAGGCACAGCCATTTTTGGCGAAAGACACTACCATTGAGAGGAGAAAAAAATGAGTCTGCTTGATAAATTTAAGGACCAGTTTGTAGACAGGGATGAGGATGAAAGGGAAGAGGAAATGGAGGAGGAAGCGCCGGCAAGCCCTTCCGCTCCCGTGCCGCCCCGTCCGTCCGCCGTTTCCCCGGTAAGAGGTATCGGCCGCACCGCCCAGCCGCGGCAGGCTGCCAAACCCTATACCATGGTGGTGGTGAATCCCAAGAGCTACGGCGATGCTGAAAAAATCGGCGATCATCTGAAGGCCATGCGCCCGGTGGTGATGAATATGGAAAAAACCGACGCCGATGAAGCACAGCGGATTGTGGATTTCGTACAGGGCATCATGTATGCACTGGACGGCCGCATCGACCAGATTTCCGAAAACATTTATCTCTGCGCGCCGAATAACATGAGCGTATCCCGTGAAAATTTCGCTGCCTATCAGGATCAGCAGCAGGCACCGGCAGCACCGCAGTGGAACGCCCAGACACCTCAGGGACCTGAGGCTCCAGAGGGCTGATGTCTTTTCTTTCCAAGGGAGTGAGCTGGCTGAAAAACCAGTTTGAAGAAACTCCCGAAGAAGAGAGCTATGAGGAATCGGAACGGGAAGAGGGGGAAGATATTCCGGCGGCAGGCGCGCTGCCGGCCAGGAGCATCCGTCCCCAGGAAGTGGATATCCTCGTTCCCGGCTCCTACGGTGATGCCCGCCATGCTGTGGATGCCCTGGCAAGGGGCATGACGGTCATGGTTGTTCTGAATGATAATGTGGATGATGAAGTGGCCAGCCGCTTTGTGGATTTCATGAGCGGCGCCGTCTACATGGCCCATGGAGATGTGATGCTCCTCAATGATGACGTGCTCATCTGCGTTCCGTCTACGGTGGATCTTCATGAAGACCGGCTGGCATTTGTTTCAGGCATTCCGACCTGGAAAGGACCGTAGAAATGAAGAAGATTCTGATTTTCGGCTGCGGCGCTATGGGAGGGGCCATCCTCTCCGGCTGCCTGGCCAAAGGGCTGTGGTCAAAAGATGAAATATATGTGAAAGAGCATTCCGAAGAAGCATCCCGGGAAAAGGCTGCCCGCTATGGCGTCCATCCTTCCATGGACGGCAGTGAAGCGAAGGAAGCGGACCTGGTGATTCTGGCGGTAAAGCCCAATGTGGTGCCGGGAGTGCTTCAGGAAATATCCCGGTATCATCCATCCCGGGTTCTTTCTATTGCAGCGGCGGTGACTCTCTCCTCCCTGGAAGGCGCCCTTCCGGAAGGGACGGAGGTCATCCGCGTCATGCCCAATACCCCTGCTTCCGTAGGGGAAGGCATGGCAGCCATTGCACCGGGAAAGAAGGCGTCTCCCGATTTCATCAAAGAAGCGGAGGATATTTTCTCTGCCCTGGGAAAGGAAGCGGTGGTGACGGAGCGGCAGCTTGACGAGCTGGGCGCCCTTTCCGGCGCCGGTCCGGGATATGCCTTTGTGATCATTGACGCCCTGGCCGATGCGGGGGTGCTCATCGGTCTTCCCCGGAAACTGGCCATCGAAGCGGCGGCGCAGACACTCTACGGCGCTGCGAAAATGGTGCTGGAAACAGGAAAGCATCCGGCAGAACTCAGGGACCAGGTGACAAGCCCCGGCGGCACCACCATTGCAGGCATCCATGCCATGGAAAGGGACGGCATCCGCGCTGCCCTCATGGACGGAGTGAAGGCCTGCCTTGAGAAATCAGACGCCATGGCAGGTAAATAAAGAGTACAGAGAGGCAGGAGAAAGGGAAAAATTTCTGTTTCTCCTGCTTCCTTATGCATAGGAAGAGGATGGAATGAAGGATAGAGAAAAGATACTTCGTTATTTTGCGGCCTCCGGAGAAGAATCGAAGGACATGGCCATGCGGCTTCTGGACCTGGCGGATTCGGTGGATCGGGGACGGCCCTTTGCAGTAGGCCCTTTCATGGCTCCCTTTGCGCGGCAGATCGGCCAGACCATTGCAGCCCACATGAAGACGGTGAAATCCATGGCTGACGGCGGCTACCATGAAGCGGAAAGGGTGCGCATTGCCTTTTCCCGGGAAGACTACGAGGGACCGGTGGACTTCGGAGAGAGCCTGCTTTCCGTCACCTGGGACGGAAGGTACCGCCTCATCGGCCATCGGGATGTTCTGGGCTCCCTCATGGGCCTTGGCATTGACCGCTCCGTTCTGGGGGATATCCTCATGCAGGGCGCCGGCTGCCAGGTGGTAGTGGACAGCACCATGAAGGACTGGCTCATGGATAACTTTAAAAAAGTGGCCATGGTGCCGGTGAAGGTGGAGGAAATTCCGCTCTCTGAAATAGAGCCGCCGAAACAGACGGCTAAGGAAGTGAGGGCCACCGTGGCGTCCCTCCGGCTTGACGCCGTAGGCGCCGCAGGCTTTGGCATTTCCCGTTCCAAAATGGTGCAGGCCGTGGAGGATGAACGGACAGAAGTGAACTGGCAGCCCGCCAAAAGCGCCTCCCAAACCGTAAAGGCCGGCGACATCATCAGCATTCGCGGGAGAGGACGCATAGAAATCAAGGAAGAAACAGGCATGAGCCGGAAAGGACGGACCGGCCTCCTGATATACAGGTATAAATGAGATAGTGGCTGGCGGCTAGTTTCTAGTTTCTGGTGTATGAAGTATCTTTAGTTCAAATGAGTTCAAGGCTTCGAGTGAACGAGAATCTGGAAACCGGTAACAAGCCCCCCTCATATAGTTATATTCAGACATTCCAAAGGAGACATACACATGATTACACCAATGGATATACACAATAAGACATTTTCCCGCCAGATTCGCGGCTATGCACAGGACGAAGTGAATACATTCCTGGAAGAGCTGGCCAAGGATTATGAACGGATTTACCGGGAACACCGGGAAATGGAAGAGGAAATGGATACCATCCGGACGAAGCTCCGTAACTATGAAAAGATGGAAGCCACCATGTCCAACACCCTGGTTATGGCCCAGGAAACTGCAGACAACGTGAAGAAGAATGCCCACAAGGAAGCGGAGCTCTCCATTCGGGAAGCCCAGAACGAAGCCCACAAAATCGTGGCTGACGCTGAAGCGGCCCGTCGCAAGATGAATGCGGACCTTCTGAAAACGGAAGGGGACATGAACCTGTACATTGAAAAGCTCCTTTCCAATTTCAAATCCGCCCTGTCCCTCATCGAATCGGCCAAGGCAGTCCAGGCTCCCCAGCCCGTAGAAGACGGCACCGCTAAACCGGCTCCTGCTGCACCGGCAGCTGAGGAAGCGCCGGCTGCTGAGGAAGCACCGGCTCCGGCCGAAGAAGCTCCGGCAGAGGAGACAGCTGCTCCTGCAGCAGAAGCACCGGCCGGCGGCAACCTTTTTGATGAGGCCGCTGCCACCGCCAGGGGCAGCGAAGAAGCACCGGCTGCAGAAGAGGGCGCCTCTGAAGAAAATAAGGAATAATCCTATGGAAGAGAAGAAATACGTCACCGAGTGGGCCAATGAAAATCTGGGCCTCACTTTGAAGATTACAAATATGGTGCACGAGGAACAGACGCCATTCCAGCATATCCAAATCGCCGATACCCTGGAATACGGCAGGCTCCTCATCCTGGACGGTGTATTCCAGACATCCGTGAAGGATGAATGGACTTACCATGAAATGATTTCCCACGTGCCCCTTATGCTGCATCCCCATCCGGAAAGGGTGCTCATCATCGGCGGCGGCGACGGCGGCGTGGCCAGGGAAGTATGCCGCCACGACTGCGTCACCCATGTGGATCTCTGCGACATTGACGGACGGGTCATTGAACTTTCCAAAGAGTATTTCCCCACCATTTCCACGGTTCTTAGGGACCCTCCGGAAAAGCTCCACATCCATGTGGGAGACGGCATTGCCTTTGCCAAAAAGGTGAAGGACTACTACGACGTCATCATCATCGACTGCTCCGACCCCATCGGGCCGGGAGAAGGCCTCTTCACCAGGGACTTCTACCGGAGCGCCTTTGCGGCTCTTCGGAAGGATGGCCTCATCGTGCAGCAGACCGAATCCCCCATCGTGCAGCAGCATACGGTGCACGATGTGTTCGAAGCCATGAATGATGTGTTCCCTATCGTGCGCATGTACTATTCCCATGTGCCCATCTATCCGGCATGCATGCATTCCTTCATGCTGGCCTCCAAGGTCTATGATCCTTTGACCGCAGAGCCCCGGGAGAACGTACCGGAACCTATGAAATACTACAACCGCCGCATCCAGAAGAGCTGCTTCGTTCTGCCAAATTTCATCAAAGATCTTCTGTACAAAGGACAGAAATCCTTCTGAAAAGGAAATCGGAGGAGCAGGAGCGAGTCTTTTCAAATCTTTCCATTTCTTTCAGAGAAAAACATTGGAAAAGCACTGGTTTTATAAAAAAATCGGTGCTTTTTTTGATAGAAAATACAATAAAGACGATACCTTTATGGTCAGACCAGTCCCTGCATTGTATAAAAATTCTTATGGAAGCAAACTCTATGAAAGAATCGGTGCTTTCTTGGAGCATCATTACGGCAATGCATTTCTGCAGGGTGAACAATCGGTGAAATTTCAGAGTACTGTTTTATCCTTCCTCATGCCGTCTGCGGGCGCTTCTTTTCTGCCATGACCTATAAAGTCTGATTTAATCACAGTATTGACAGGATACGGAAAAAGGATTATACTGAAAGCACGATGGAAAACGTTCTAAAATGAACAGATTCAGGAACTCGCCCTGGCTCGGAAAGCACTGATTCCGCACATCAGCTGCCTCTCTCATGCCTCGCCTGAAGGTTGTTCCTTCATTTTATGTGCATAAGGAGCTTTCAAATGAACCAGTCACCAGTCATGGCAGAAAGAATGAGACAGACAAAAAACAGGATTCTTGAGACAGCCAAGGAAATTTTCCTTGAGCAGGGCTACAAGCGGACCACCATCCGGCAGATTGTGGAGCGCTCCGGCATTACCTCCGGCAGTATTTACAATATCTTTTCCAGTAAGGAAGAAATATTCAGCGCCCTGGTGGATGATCTCATGCAGAACTGCATCGACATGGTGCAGAAGGAAAGCAGCGGCGAATCCCCGCTGTACCGCTATGCGGCGGTGCTCATGGTGGAAATGGAAGCCATCGCCCGGGATGAAAGGGTGAGGGAACTTTATCAGGAGGCCTATACATCTCCGGTGATGTTTGAAGAAGTGGTGCAGCGCCACCTTCGTCTGGAAAGTGAAATCTTCGGCGAAGATTACGTCCGCCTCTTCAAGGGTGACCAGCTCATGATCCGGAACCTCATGGTGAAGGGAGCCATGGGAGCCTTCATCGACTCCTTCTATTTCGGACACCAGCCCAATGAGGAGGATGCAAGGACCATGCTTCTCTCCCTGACCCTGCGGGTGCTGGGCAGCAAGAAGAAGGATATCATCCCTCTTATGAAGCAGCTGGAAGAGCAAAGGAATGTATGGATTCGTTTATCCAAAGATGTATTGAAATAATTTTTGAAAATGATGGTAAAAGCCGGCTCGGTCTTCTCCATGGGGACATGCGCCGGCTTTTGGTCATCGAAAATCAGGCACATAAAAACAGGGCGGCAGTGGGATTCACTGCCGCCCTGTTTTTATGTAAAGGCATTTTATGCTTCTGCAGTTTCGTTGGAATGGTTCAGCACCTGACCGGCCAGATCAAGCCAGAGATTTTCGTTTTCTTCCATGTACTGGATGAGACGGTTCGATTCCCTTGTTTCCAGTCCCATGTTACGAAGGATGCAGAACATCACCTTGCGGCGGATTTCTGCAAAATCCAGCTTCTGGGAGAAGTCGAAGGAAATGACATAGGAAGAAACGGCACCTTCGGAAAGAAGGATGGCGGTGGAGAGACGGGCATTCCGCGGATGTCTCCTGCCTGCCCAGACTTCTTCGGCCAGGGCGGAATGGCGCTTAATCACCGTTTCCATAAGGAAGGGAGACGTATGGAATGCACACATCAATTCCCGGACCACCGGGTTCTTTTCCGTGATGTAGAGCTCCATGGCCAGAAGGCCTACCATGCGGTTCTCCGCCGGCTGGTCTGCCAGGACCTTGTCAATCCTTGCTTTGGCATCAGTCAGGAATTCGTCCACCAGAGCGGAAAACAGGTGCTCCTTATCTTCAAAAATGTTGTAAATACTGCCGGATGTAATTCCGGACTCCTGCACAATCTGTCTGATTGTTGTTGTTTTGTACCCCTGGGTCAGAAACAGTTTCTCCGCAGTTCTGAGAATCTGGTTCCGGATGCCCTTCATGTGGACTGCCCTTTTTTCGGACATAGTAATTTATACCTCACTTTTCCCCTAAACAAAATACGTATACACATGCATAATACATACCTAAAATGCCCCTGACTTAATTTATTATAAAAGGTATTCCACCCAATTGTCAAACAAAAAAATGATTTAAAGATGGAGAAGATGGCAGGAAA
This sequence comes from uncultured Dialister sp., assembly GCF_900538805.1. Lineage (GTDB taxonomy): Bacteria > Bacillota > Negativicutes > Veillonellales > Dialisteraceae > Dialister. Next base: position 2,028 of record NZ_UPZP01000033.1, on the reverse strand, counting down.
AGAGAAGAAAATGCCGCAGCAGCAGTGAGAATGCAGGTTTTGTAAGAAAAAACAATTTTTATGTATTTCCGGCTCATCTCCTTTTTATAAGGGTTTCATATGATTTAAAAGAAAGTTAGCCAACTAAATTGGAAAAAGTTGTTCGGAATTAGTATACATTTGTTATGCACTAAATAAATCAGTATATACCCATGTGGAAGAACAAAGGGCATTGCGGCATCCGCAGGCGCCTTCCCGGGGAATTGGTGTTTCTCTGTTTTTGGGCAATAGGAAAGGCGCAGGACTTAGGGGGATCCTGCGCCTTCATCTTCTCTTCCCGTCGGCAGGAACCGGAATCGTTCCAGAAATGAGGGTACATTTCAGGAAGGAGGGAACCGGTCCTCTTTGGGGCAGACCGGCGGGGAGAGAATTACCTTGGAATGTGGGAAACATTCCCGTCCTAAAAGTCCCCATAGGGCCGTTTAGAACGCATTTAATTATAATGCCCATATGGTGTAAAAGTCAATACCGATTTGTAAAAATAATGAAATATTTTGCAAAACAGACTTTAAGACCTGAAAATAGAAGGGAAAAGAGGGACAGGGCCGTGATAAGAGACAATTTCTGCCATGGAGGGCAGGAGGAATTCTTCTCCGGAGAAGAAACAGGGCTCTAACATATCCCTTGGCGCTGATTTCAAAAAGAAATTGCTGCCCCTGTGAATCCGGAGACCCTTCGGAAATTCAAGAATGTACTATAAGCAGTACCTGTCATTAACCATAGATAAGACGCATGAAAGAAAAGAGAAATCATCAGGACCGGTATTTCCGGGACGCACCGTAGGCGGCAAGGCCCAGGGCGGCGGCAGAGAGGGCAGCGGCGGTGAGCTTTCCGTAGGGGATGGAGGAAAGTTTCAATTTCTTCCTGGCCGCATCCAGCGGTGTCACCGGTTTTTCGGAAGAAACCGCCAGGGCCCCCAGACGGGAGCGGATGGTCACGTCCCGGAAACCGGCATCCTCCAGAAACTCCTTCAAATCATTCCTGCTGTATACCTTCATGCCGGGAATGAGTTTCTCGTACACCTGGTGCAGAGGACTTCCGCCTTTGGACTGGAGAAGGAGGAAGGTCCCGCCGGGCTTCAGCACCCGGAACACTTCCTTCAGGCAGGCAGCGGGATCTTTCCAGAAATAGAAGGTTTCCTCCGCCAGGATGAAATCAAATTTGTTTCCGTTAAAGGGGAGCACATCCGCCGCCCCCTCATACACGGAGATGTGCCCCTCCCGAATGGCCTCTTCATTGAGACGGTAGGAAAAATCCACTGCCCGGAAGGAAGAATCGATGCCCGACACATGGCCCTTCGGTGCCTTCTCCAAAAGGCGCTGCAGATTCTTCCCGCCGCCGCAGCCGATATCCAGGATTTCCGCGTCCTCCGGAAGGGACACCGTCGACAGCCCCCAGAGAGAGAGGGGCGTATTCCACAGGTTCATGGCAGAGAGCAGGTATCCCTCCGCCTTTGGACCGGTGTGGAAAGGAAACGGTTTCTTCAGTAATGCTTTCATAGTGACAGCCTCCTTTATCCAGTTTTACTTACTTATATTATAGCTGAAAATCTTGGAGGGAGTAAGGTGGGCGGAGAGAGATTTGTGGGGACTTGGGACTGGGAGGGAGAATTGTAAATTGTAAATGGTAAATGGTAAATGGAGGAGGGCGCCACCATAAACCTCGCGCCACAGGCGCCGTCAAACCAATACCCTCCGGTCAAAGGCCGGTCAATCTTAAGAACCTCTCCTTTGACTCTTCTGAACCCCCTGAACCTTCTTCCAAGAACTGACGCTCCTATCTTCCGTCGCCTGACGGCGCCTTTTCCACTTCGGTTGTAGACTCAGAAAATTGCAAAAAATAACAGTAAGCTGTTCTCCGTATTGTCATCTCGAGCGGAGCTGCATGTCGATATGAGAGTAAAGGTATTTGGCTCTATTGAGACTCTGAGTCGAGAGATCTCCGCCCCAATGCGGCTTGTGCCATTGGGAGAGGGAGATTTCTCCACTC
>NZ_UPZP01000032.1 GCF_900538805.1 uncultured Dialister sp. | reverse complement strand
TTATCCAATGCTGCGTCATAAGTCTCCTTAAATAGCTCGCTATTCGCGTCGACTTATTCCTTGCATTGGATAAAAATACAAGAATGAAATCCGATAACGATTTAATCAGTGCTTCCCTATAGGGGGAAGGCCTTTTTCCCTTACTATTCCTATTGCTATTCCTTGTCAAATCTCGTATAATCAAATTAATATTTCTATTTAGGTTTTTCAGGGAGGATGTATTTTTTTCTCATGGCTTTAGAAGTCGGCAATATCGTAGAAGGTACCATTACCGGTATCGCAAAGTTTGGCGCGTTTGTAGAACTGCCGGATAAGAAGGTGGGTCTGGTTCACATTTCCGAAGTGGCCAATGAATATGTAAATGATGTGAATGATTATCTTAAGGTAAAAGATAAGGTGAAGGTGAAGGTCATTACCATTGATGAAAAAGGCAAGATTGCCCTTTCCATCAAACAGGCCCAGCCTGCTTCGGAAAAGACGGAAAAGAAACAGGACCGCTTCCATCATGACCGGGAGGGACGCCGCGATTTCCATGAAAGAAACGACTTCCACGGCCGGGAAGGACACCGTTCCTTCGAAAGGCGCCAGGAGGAAGGGGAAGGCGAATCCTTCCGCACCGAAAGACCGCAGTATAACCGTTCATTTTCCGGCGGTTTCCGCACAGCCAAAAGAGAGGCGCCTGCTTCTTTTGAAGACAAGCTCAGCCGTTTCCTGAAAGACAGCGATGAAAGACTTCTTGACCTCAAGAGAAATGTGGAGTCCAAGAGAGGCGGCCGGGGCGCAAGACGTTCTGACTGATTGAACAAGGGAGCATTCCGTGCTCCCTTATTATTTTATGAAAGAAGAGGCACATGGTTTGCATTTCTTCTTTTAAAGAGGGGGATATGATGCGTGCGATTATAGATATCGGGACCAATTCAGTCCGTCTTTTGATTGCAGAAAAGGATGAGAAGGAAGAATGGAAGGTGCTGAAGAAGGACCTTCGAAGCACCCGGCTGGGTGAAGGCATGACGGACAAGGCCTTTATCGGCAGGGGGCCCCGGGAAAGGACGCTCCAGGCCATCGAAGAGTTCACCGCCGCTGCCCGTCTGGCAGGGGCTTCTGAAATCTATGCCTACGGTACGTCCATCATGCGGGATGCCGCCAACGGCGGTGAGTTTTCCGATGAAGTCACCGCAGCCACCGGCATTCCGGTGCGGATTCTTTCGGGAAAGGAAGAGGCCTATTACAGTTATATCGGCGCGGCCGGTACGTCCGGTGTAGTGACGTCGGTGGTGGATATCGGCGGCGGTTCCACGGAAATCTGCATGGGCTTCGGCACGGATATAGGCATGCGCCACAGCTTCAAGCTGGGCTGTGTACGCTGCTCCAAGCAGTTTGACACCACCACGCCCAGGGGACTGGCGGAGCTGAAGAAGCACTGCTTCGACCTTTTCCGCCACACCGAGCTTCTCCAGGCTGTGAAAAACGTGAAGCGCTGGATCGGTGTAGGCGGCACAGTCACTTCCCTGGCCTCCATGCTGCAGGAGCTGGAGGTGTATGATACGGCGAAGGTGCAGGATTTCATCATCCATCAGGAAGATGTGAACCGCATGCTGAAAAAGCTTTCCTCCATGTCCTACGATGAAAAATGCCACATGACCGGTCTTATGCCGGAGAGGGCGGACATCATCGTGGCGGGGGTCGCCATTCTGGACAGTCTCATGGAATACTTTGCCCTGCCGGAAATCATGGTCAGCGACAGGGATTTGTCCGAAGGGCTTTTGGATGCAGATATATTAAGACCGGCTGAGGAGTCATGAATCACGAAGCATTCGTAGAAAAGGTTCTTTCCTTTGCCCATGAAAACCATCTGTGGGAGAGGGGAAGCGCCATTCTGGCTGCCGTTTCCGGCGGTCCGGACTCCCTTTCCCTTCTTCTTTTTTTGAAGGAAGTGGAAGAAAGAGAGGGCATCCGCCTGGGCTGCTGCTGCGTGAACCATCACCTGAGAGAAGCGGCGGAGGCGGAAACGGCGTATGTGGAAGAGGTGTGCCGCCGTTTCCATATCCCCTTTTACCGAAGGGACGTGGATGTTCCGGCGGCAAGGAAAGAGGAAAGGGGCTCTGTGGAAACCCTGGCCCGTGCTCTCCGATATGAAGCGCTGGAGGAAACGGCCAAAGACGGAAATTATGGGCGGATTGCCCTGGCCCATCATGAAAATGACCAGGCGGAAACCATTCTTTTCCATTTCCTTCGGGGAAGCGGCGTGAAAGGCCTTTCCGGCATGCAGCCGAAAAGGAATATTTTCATCCGTCCCTTCCTCTGCGTTACAAGAGGGGAAATCGGGGATTTCCTCGCTTCCTTTGACGTGACACCCTGTCATGATGAAACGAATGACATTCCCGACGCCACCAGAAATAAAATCAGGCTCACCCTGCTGCCCAGGCTTCTCCCCTATAATCCTTCCCTGGTGAAAACCCTCACCCACATGGCATCCCTCATGAGGGATGAAGAGGATTTCATGGAGGGAGAAGCGAAGAAGGAAGAAATCTATTTCCAAAGGGCAGGACGCATCCTGGCTTTTCCTCTAAAGCGGTGGAGAGAGCTTCATCCCGCTCTGCAGCGGCGCCTCATCCGTAGGGCGGGAGAGAAGGTGTCGGGCCGCGCCATGGAAGCGGAAGGAACGGAGCGCATGAGGCACCTTGGCCTTGTGGGAAAGACCGGCAGCCGGACCTCTGCCTCCGGTGCGGTCATGGAATTGGCAGGACCCTTTCTCTGCTTCTATGCCGGCAGCTCCAGGGACCCTTCGCTGGGAAGCAGTGAACTGCTCTTCCTTTTTTATAAAAATTGTAAAGAAAAAGAAAAGCCCCTATTGAGGGAAACTGGTATAATAAAAAATAACAATGCGGAAAGACTGACCTGCGGACCCTGGATTCTCACTGTGGAAACCATTTCCAAACCGGTGGAAACAGGAAGAAACCAGTACCTTCTGGATAAGGAAGGCCTGGGGCATCTTGTCCTTCGGACGGCAGTCAGAAAAGACCGCATGGAACCTTCGGGTATGAAGGGGACAAAGGAGGTATTTGATATCCTCCAGGAAAAGGGAATCCCCTCCGCCCTTCGGAGGGATTGGCCTGTTGTGGCCGATGAAAATCATATTTACTGGACCTGTTTCCTCCGGGGAAGCAGGCATGGCCGGGTGACGGAAGGAACGAAATCATTCCTCCTTTTGACACTCACCTTCAGGGATAAGGAGATTGAAGCACAAATATGAAAAATCTGGGAAAAGATATTAAGACCGTACTCATTACGAAAGAACAGATTGAAAAAAGAGTGAAAGAACTGGGCGAGGAAATTACCAGAGACTACGAAGGGAAAGATGTGGTGCTGGTTGGCATCCTGAAAGGAGCCATGCCCTTCCTCTGCGACCTCATGCGTTCCATCGACCTGCCGGTAACCCTGGACACCATGTGCGTTTCCAGTTACGGCAACAGCACCATTTCTTCCGGCCATGTGAATATTAAAAAGGACCTGGATAGGGATATCCGCGGCAAGAACGTCATCGTGGTGGAAGATATCATTGATACGGGCATTACCATGAGCGCCCTGGTGCCACTCCTCAAACAGAGAGGCGCCGCTTCCGTGGAACTGGCCATCTGCCTTAACAAGAAGGAAAGACGGGAAAAAGAAGTGGACGTGAAATACGTGGGCTTCGACATTCCCGATGAATTCATCGTCGGCTACGGCTGCGACTATGCAGAAAAATACAGAAACCTGCCGGACGTATGCGTCCTGGACAGCCGGGTGTATACGAAGGCCTGATTATAGGGATGTTCCCTGCGGGAGCAGGGGGTGCGGCTTTGCCGCAGGTCGTGTAGAAAGGCTGCGAAAAGGGGCCTTTAATATGGATGGGCCCCGGCCTTTGGATTGAAGGCTGCAGGCGCAGCTTCGCTGCGAATCATCATGTTTCTGCCTTTTATACGCCTGCAGACAGGGGGCTGTTCCCGGTTCATGCAGGTGACGGAAACTGGCACAGGTTTATATATAATCCTGTTGCTTAAATTTCCAAAAAATGGTAGAATTAATTACTGATTTAAAAGTCTCAATTTACTTGTCTCTTAGTCAGCGGGGTGGCTAACCGGTCAAATGGGCTTTTATTGCACAGATCATGAGAAGGAGGAATATATTGAATAAATTTATTAAGAATGTGGCACTCTACGTGCTTCTCATCATTATCGCAGTGTCCATATTCAATACATTTGTTCATCCCCAGGAAAAGCATTCGGAAATTACCTACAGTGACTTTATTTCGCAGGTAGAAAAGAAGAATGTTTCATCGGTAGTGATGACAAATAACGCAGTTACCGGGAAAATGAAAGACGGCACTGAATTTGCCACATACATTCCTGACAATGATACCCAGCTCCTCAATAAGCTGAGCGACGGAAACGTGGCCATTACCGCCAAACCGCCGGAACAGCCGGCATGGTGGATGAGCCTTCTCTCCAACCTGCTGCCCATTATCATCCTCATTGCCGTGTGGTTCTGGATGATGAACCAGACCCAGGGCGGCGGCGGACGGGTCATGAGTTTTGGCAAGTCCAGGGCCAAAATGACCGGTGAAGGCCAGGTGCATGTGAACTTCAATGACGTGGCCGGTGAAGATGAAGCGAAGGAAGAACTGTCGGAAGTGGTGGATTTCCTGAAAAATCCGGGACGGTACACCGCCATCGGCGCTAAAATTCCGAAGGGCGTCCTTCTGGTCGGGCCTCCAGGCACAGGCAAGACACTTCTGGCCAAGGCCGTGGCAGGGGAAGCAAAGGTTCCTTTCTTCTCCATTTCCGGTTCCGATTTTGTGGAAATGTTCGTAGGCGTAGGCGCGTCCCGGGTACGCGACCTCTTTGCCCAGGCAAAGAAAAATGCGCCCTGCATTGTATTTATCGATGAAATCGATGCCGTAGGCCGTCAGCGCGGAAGCGGACTGGGCGGCGGACATGATGAACGGGAACAGACACTGAACCAGCTCCTGGTAGAAATGGACGGTTTCGGCTCCAATGAAGGCATCATTACCCTGGCAGCCACCAACCGCCCGGATATCCTGGACCCCGCACTGCTCCGCCCCGGTCGTTTTGACCGCCGCGTGGTGGTAGGCCGTCCGGACCTTCGCGGCCGTATCGCCATTCTCCGTGTCCATGCGAGAAACAAACCGCTGGAACCGGATGTGGACCTGCCCACCATTGCCAAGAAAGTACCGGGCTTCACCGGCGCCGACCTGGCCAACATGCTGAACGAAGCAGCCCTTCTGGCAGCCAGGGACAACAGGAAAACCATTTCCATGTCCGACCTGGAGGAAGCTTCCGAAAAAGTATCCTACGGCCCTGAAAGAAAGAGCCATAAGGTGAGCGATGAAGAAAGAAAGCTCACCGCCTACCATGAATCGGGCCATGCTATCATGGCCACCCTTCTGAAGGATGCGGATCCGGTACATAAAGTCACCATCATCCCCCGCGGACAGGCTGGCGGCTATACCATGATGCTCCCTCATGAAGAACGTTCCTTCATTACCAAATCCCACCTTCTGGCCCAGATTCGCGTAGCACTGGGCGGAAGATGCGCTGAAAAGATTATTTTCAACGAAATCTCCAGCGGCGCTTCCGGCGACCTGCAGCAGGTCACCGCCATCCTCCGCAAGATGATTATGGAATGGGGCATGAGCGACCGCCTGGGACCCATGATTTTCGGTGAACACCAGGAGCAGATTTTCCTGGGCAAGCAGCTGGGATCTGAAAGGAACTACGGCGAAACCGTGGCCACCATTATCGATGAAGAAATGCACAAATACCTGGATGAAGCCTATAACGACACCATGCAGGCACTGACAGACAATCTGCCGGTACTCCACGCCATGGCCAAGGCACTGATGGAAGTAGAAACCATCAACCACACCCAGGTGGAAAACCTCTTCAAGTACCACTCCATCTACGCTCCCGGCGAGGAACCGAAGAAGGACGACACAGACAGCAGCGACTCTCCGCTTCCGCCTATGCCCTCCGACGAAAGTCCCCTGCCTCCGGTGTTTGGAGAATAGGAAATCAATGAAACTGCGAAAGCACTGCCTTTCGCAGTTTTTTATTGTGGCCGTGGGCATGGTACATTATCATTCATGAGAGTAGAAAAACCTTTGCGAACAGTTTCCTATCGTGTTGGAAAACAATGGTGCCATGCCGAGTAGGAAACCCTTCGCGAACAGTTTCCTATCGTAATGAAAGACAATGGTGCCATGCCGGGTAGGAAACCCCTTCGCAAACAGTTTCTTGCCGCGGTGAATACCATTTGTTTCATGTAGAGTAGGAAACCCTTCGCAAACAGTTTCCTATCGTGTTGGAAAACAATGGTGCCATGCCGGGTAGGAAACCCTTCGCGAACAGTTTCCTGCCGCGGTGAAAGACAATGGTGTCATGCCGAGTAGGAAACCCTTCGCGAACAGTTTCCTATCGTGATGAAACACAATGGTGCCATGCCGGGTAGGAAACCCTTTGCGAACAGTTTCCTGTCGCGGTGAAAGACAATGGTGCCATGCCGAGTAGGAAACCCTTCGCAAACAGTTTCCTGCCGCGGTGAAAGACAATGGTGCCATGCCGAGTAGGAAACCCTTCGCGAACAGTTTCCTGTCGCGGTGAAAGACAATGGTGCCATGCCGGGTAGGAAACCATTCTCCCCCTGCAGATTCTCCCCATTTCCTGTATAATAAGGAACGATACAGCAGCATTGAAAACGAAACTTAAGGAGATACCATGAAATTACTGCGTTTGACACTGCAGGGCTTCAAGTCCTTTGCTGATAAAACTACCATAGAATTTGCGGACGGCATGACTGTCATCGTAGGACCCAACGGCTGCGGGAAGAGCAATATTTCCGATGCGGTGCGCTGGGTGCTTGGCGAGCAGAATGTGCGGAACCTTCGGGGACAGAAGGCAGAGGATATTATTTTTTCCGGCTCCGAATCCAGACAGGCGAAGAACGGGGCAGAGGTGACACTGGTGCTGGATAATTCGGCCCATGAACTGCCTCTTGATACCACGGAGGTTTCTATTACCAGAAGGCTCCTTCGCAACGGGGACAGTGATTTCAAAATCAACAAGCGGAGCTGCCGGCTGAAGGATATCCAGGAGCTTCTGGCCAATACGGGCCTGGGACGGGGTTCCCTTGCCATTATCGGACAGAACCGGGTGGACCAGGTACTCACCGCCCGGCCCGACGAGCGACGGCTTATTTTTGAAGACGTGGCAGGCATCAGTCTCTACCGCATGAGGAAGAACGAAGGCCTCCGGAAGCTGGAGAAAACGGCGGAAAATATGGACCGGGTGCAGGACATGGTGGCCCTTCTGGATGAACAGCTTGTCCCATTGAAGGAGGGGGCGGAAAAGGCGAAGGTCTACAAGGAGCTCATGAAAAAGAAAAGGGCCCTCTCCGCTTCCATGACGGTGCTGAAGCTCACTTCCATCGGCCGCATGCTGTCCCGCTATGAAACGGAATACCGAAATCTGGAAGAAGAGGATGTGAAATGGGAAACCGCCCTTTCTTCCTTTGCGGCGGAAAGAGAAAAGCTGGAAAAGCAGGCCCTTGATTTCCAGGAAAACCTTAGAAATCTGGGACAGAAGACCGCGGAGGCCCAGCAGAAAATGGAAGAACTCCGCGGTGATTTCCGGGTGAAGGAGGAAAGCCTTCACCACGGGGAGGAGAAGAAGGGAGAGCTGGCAGCGGCAGAGGAGGACCAGAAGGAAGCGGAAGAAGAGCTGGCAGAAGAAATCAGAAGCGGCGAAGAGGAATACCAAAGCTTTGTGAATGATTTCCGTCAATGGAACGAAAAGAAGGAAAAGGCGGAAGAAGAAAAGAAAACGCTGGAAGAAGCCCTTGCCGTTTCAGAAGCGGCCTATGCGGAAAAGCTCAAAGTGAACAGGCAGAAGATTTCTGAAAAGCAGCGGCTGGAGCAGGAACTTTCCCATGTGGAAGAGGAGCTGCGCCGCCTTGGAGAGGAAAGGGCAGAAGCCCTTTCTTCCCTTGCGGAAAAGAAAAAGCAGCTGGAAGAACTGGAAAAAGAACTGGCCGCTCAGGTGAAAGAAGAAAAGGAATCTGCTCTCCGACTGCAGGAGCTGGAGGAACAGGGGAAAAAGGACAGCCTGCTGCTGAAACAGGAGGAGGACTGCCGCTTTGCCCTGATGAATGAAAAGGGAAAGCGGGAGTCCGCTCTTTCCGCCATCCGGTCAAGAAAGAATTATCTGGAGCGGGCGGAAAAGGAATATGCCGACTTCTCCATGGCCGTGAAAAATATCATGGCCCACCGGGAACTCTTTGGAAATGCTATCCACGGACCTTTGGGTGAACTGGTGCAGGTGCCTGAAAAATATACGGCAGCGGCGGAAGTGGCCCTGGGAAGCCGGATTTCCTGTATCGTCACCGATACCACGGAAGCGGCGGGGAAAATCATCGGCTGGCTGAAGGAGCGGCGTCTGGGAAGAGCCACCTTCTTCCCCCTGGAGTCCATGAAGCCCTCTTCCTACGGCGGCCAGGAACGGGAGGCTGTCGGGGAAAGGGGCATCTGCGGCATTGCGTCGGAACTTCTTACCTGTGACGGCATATACCGGGACCTTCTTACCTCCCTCCTGGGACGGACACTCATTGCGGAAACCCTGGACGATGCCAGGCGGGTGGCCAAGAAATACCGCTACCGTCTCCGCATTGTGACCCTGGACGGGCAGCTGGTCAATGCCGGCGGCTCCATGACCGGCGGTTCCATGAAAAAGACGGAAAATACCTTCTTCGGCAGGAAACAGGAAATCCGCAGGCTGGAAAAAGAGGAAGCAGAAGGCGGCAAGACGCTGGAAGCATGCAAAAAGCAGCTGGAAGAGCAGGGGCATACCTGCGACAGTCTGGCCAGGAAGGTGATGGAGGAAAGGGAGGAATGGCAGTCCCTGAAAGTGAGCCTGGCCTCCCTCACCGCCAGAAGAGAGGGCATGGAAAAGACCCTGGCTGACCAGAAAAAGGCGGCAGGAGAAGAGGAAGAACTGAAGGAAAAGCGGGAAAAGGAACTGGCAGAAGGCGGAGAACGGAAGGTTCGTATTTCCGAAGACATAGAAAAACTGGCGGACATTCCGGAGGTGCTGGAAGACGAGGAAAGCGGCAGGCTGAAAAAGAAACTGGATGAAAAGAATGAAGAAATCCTTGCCATCCACGTGTCCCTCACCAAGGCCCGGGAGTCCCTGTCCTTCGGAGACCGGATGAAGGAAGACCGGGAAAGGGCATTAAAAGAGCAGAAGGCGGACCGAGAAAAGCTGGAAGAAGATAAGAAGGAAAATGAAAGGCTCCTCCGGACCCTGCAGGTGGAAATGGAAAAACTGAAGGAAGATTTCCAAAAAGCAGAGGCCCTGTGGCAGGACTGCAGACAGAATCAGTCCCGCCTGCAGGACGATTCCGATAAATTTGCCATGGAACAGAAAAAACTGGAGGAATCCTGGCGTAAGACCCAGGAGGCGTCCTCCAAAGTGAAACGGGACATGGCGGAACGGCAGGGACGGATTGATAATTTCAAGGCCCAGGAAGAGGAAGAAATGCGTCATCTGGCGGAAAACCACATGACCCGGGCGGAGGCGGAGGCCATCCGCCTTCCCGGCTCCATGCAGGATATGAGAAGGGAAGAGGAAAAACTTTCCGGAAAACTCTCGGAGCTGGGCAGCGTAAATCCAAACGGCGAGGAAGATTACCAGAAGCAGCTGGATAAGCGGAAATTCTATGAAGAGCAGATTGAGGATTTGACGAAAGCCAGAAACGGGCTGGAAACGGTGATTCGAGACATCGACAAGACCATGACAGAGCAGTTCGGCGAAGCCTTCAAACAGATTAACCAAGAATTCGGCCGCATCATGCAGCTCATGTTCCAGGGCGGCAAAGCCAGACTGGAACTCACCGATGAAGCCCATCCGCTGGAGGGCGGCGTGGAAATGTACCTCCAGCTCCCCGGTAAAAAGCGGCAGCCCCTGACACTCATGTCCGGCGGCGAAAGAGCCCTTACAGTCATCGCCCTCCTCATTTCCTTCATGGCCTACCGCCCGGCGCCCTTCTGCTTCGTCGATGAAATCGACGCGGCCCTGGACGATGCCAATGTGGAACGATACAGCCGCATGATTGCAGACTATAAGAAGAAAACCCAATTCATCGTCATTTCCCATAGAAAAAAGACCATGGAATTTGCCGACACCCTGCAGGGCGTCACCATGGCCGAAAAAGGAGTGTCCTCACTTATTACTGTGAAGATGAAGGATTACGTGGAGTAGGGGGATAGTGGGCTAGTGTACTAGTGAGCTAGTGTACTAGTGAGCTGGTGGGCTGGTAGGGCAGCTGTCGGCTGTCCGCCGGCCGCTTACCGTTTTGAGGAACGTCAGACCGGCAGAAGTCAGACATCAGACTTCCCGCATTCAAAATAAATAAAAATGGCGCCTGCCTTTGGGGCGGGCGCCATTTTGTATTGTCTGTATTTTACATGGTGGAAGCCAGGAAGGCCATGAGGATGAGGAGGAGAAGCATCTGCCTGTTGTTTTTACCTCTCACATTGCGGTCTGTAATGTGGACGCCCCAGTTCCACTTGGTATAAAGGGCCATGGCCAGCCAAAGGAGAAGGGACACCACGGTAAGGCGGAAGGTGCCTTCCTGGTCTACTCCCGGCACAAGGCCAAAGTCCACGGATACCATCATGAGAAGGGTGACACACACAAGGCCGCTGGTGAAGTAAAGAAGCCACCGTGGCGCTTCTTTGTATAAAAATTTTTCTTCCGCCGTTGAGGCCTTTCCAAGGAAATAGGACTTGATAAACCAGAGAACGATGAGGACAGCCACGCCGTCAAAGAGATAATTATGTTCCATGCTGCACACTCCTTTTGCATTTCCTTTATTATGGACTATGAAATGGAAAGGGGCAAGGGGAGGGGAAAGTTTCCTGTTCGGCGTGGGACAGATGGGGTTCATAGCGACAGGAAACTGTTGGCGAAAGGTTTCCTATCCGACATGAGAATGATGGAATCCATGACGGCAGGAAACTATTTGCGAAAGGTTTCCTATTCGGCTTGGGGAGTATGGTATACATGGAGACAGGAAACTATACGCAAAGGGTTTCCTATCCGGCGTGAGAAAAATGATATACATAGCGACAGGAAACTGTTTGCGAAAGGTTTCCTATTCGGCGTGGGGGTGTGGTATACATAGCGACAGGAAACTATTCGCAAAAGGTTTCCTATTCGGTATGAGGCGAATGGCGTTCATAGTGACAGGAAACTATTCGAGAAAGGTTTCCTGTCCGACGTGGGACGGATGGTATTCATGCCGGAAGGAAATTATACTTTACGAAATTATATAAAATCGAAAAAGCGTAAAGTAGACTTAACAAAAATCTGGAAATCATGTAATATGTAAAGTGTAGAAAGGAGCGGAGCCTATGATTATTCGCAGAAGATATATTTCCAAGGCAGAGAAGTTTATTGATACGGATTTGGTGAAGGTATTTACTGGAATCCGCCGCTCGGGGAAGACAGTTATCCTGCAGCAGATGGCAGATATCCTGCGGGAAAGAGGAGTGGGCGCTGAGCAGATTCTTATGATTAATCTGGAATCTCTCCGCTATCGAAGGATGGCAGAGGAAGGAAAGCTCTATGATTTCATCATCCATCGGTCGGAGGAGGTGGGAAAGCGGCTTTATATCATGCTTGACGAGGTGCAGGAAATACCGGAGTGGCAGATTCTTGTCAATTCTCTTCGAGTAGATATGGACTGTGATTTATACATTACCGGTTCCAATGCGGCCCTGTTCTCCAGTGAGCTGGCCACCTGTCTGTCCGGAAGATATGTCCGGATAGAGGTGTATCCTTTTACTCTTTCTGAGGCGAAGGAAATGATGAAATCTCTGGGAAAGGAAGTCTCCGATGAAAAGCTGTTCATGGATTATCTGAAATACGGCGGATTTCCCCAGCGTTTTTATCTTCCCGATGAGGAGTCGGTGGAAACTTATCTTCGGGACATTTATGAAGCGGTGGTTATGCGGGACGTGGTTTCAAGGCACAGCATGAAGAATCCTTCCGTGCTGGGAAGGGTGCTGTCCTATGTATTGGATAATGTGGGCAATCCCTTTTCCGCAAGAAAGGTGAGCGGCGCTTTGACTTCTGCCGGTATGAAAATATCGGTTCCTTCGGTTATGAATTATCTGGAATGGCTGAAGGAAGCCTTCATCATACTTCCGGCCAGACGGTACGACCTGATTGGTAAGGAAATCCTTGGCACCATGGAAAAATACTATGCCGTGGATCTGGGCCTGAGAAATATTGCGAAAACCAGTGAAAAAGTGGACAGCAGTAAACTGTATGAAAATATCGTTTATCTGGAAATGAAATCAAGGGGCTATGAGGTGGAAGTAGGGAAATGGGAGAACCGCGAAATTGATTTCATCTGCCGAAAGGGAAAAGAAAAGCTGTATATCCAGGTGGCCTACCTGATTACAGAGGCCGATGAAAAAAGAGAATTTGGGAATCTGGAAGCCATCAGGGATAACTATCCCAAATATGTCATCAGCGGAGGCTTGATGGATCTAAGCCGTAATGGAATCATCCATAAAAATATTATCCGGTTTCTTCTCGACGAGGAATGAATGTGAATCATAGCGGCAGAAAACGGGTGGTGAAAAGTTTCCTACTGGGCATGGGACGAATAGGGGTCACTGCGACAGGAAACTGTATGCGAAGGGTTTCCTGGACGGTGTGGGGAGAATGATATTCATGCCGACAGGGAACTTTACGCTGGGAGATTTCTCGACTCCGCTTCGCTGCGCTCGAAATGACAGGGCGGCATGAGACGGATGTTGTTCATATCGACAGGAAACTGTTTGCGTATGGTTTCCTATCCGACGTGGGACGATGGTATACATAGCGACAGGAAATTGTTTGCGAAAGGTTTCCTGTCCGGCGTGAGAAGAGTGGCATACATAGCGACAGGAAACTGTTTGCGAAAGGTTTCCTATTCGGCGTGAGAAGAATGGTATACATAGCGACAGGAAACTATTCGCGAAGGGTTTTCTGTCCGGCGTTGGAAGAAAGGTATTCATAACGACAGGAAACTGGAGGTGAAAAGTTTCCTGTACGGCATGAGATGGATGTTGTTCATAGCGACAGGAAACTGTTTGCGAAAGGTTTCCTATCCGACGTGGGACGATGGTATACATAGCGACAGGAAACTGTATGCGAAGGGTTTCCTATTCGGCGTGGGACGATGGTATACATAGCGACAGGAAACTATTCGCGAAGGGTTTCCTGTCCGGCGTGGGGAGAATGATATTCATGCCGACAGGCAACTGTTTGCGAAAGGTTTCCTATTCGGCGTGAGAAGAATGGTATACATAGCGACAGGCAACTGTTTGCGAAAGGTTTCCTATATGGCATGAGGCGAATGGCGTTCATAGTGACAAGAAACTATTTGCGAAAGGTTTCCTGTTCGGCGTGGGACGATGGTATACATAGCGACAGAAAGCTATTCGCGAATGGTTTCCTACACGGCATGGGGAGTATGGTATACATAGTGACAGGAAACTATTTGCGAAAGGTTTCCTATTCGGTATGAGAATGATGGGATTCATGCCGATAGGAAACTGTTCGCGAAGGGTTTCCTATTCGACATGAGGAGAATTGCATTCATGCCGACAGGAAACTATTTGTGAAAAGTTTCCTGTACGGCATGAGATGGATGTTGTTCATAGTGACAGGAAACTTTCCCTTCCTGTGCTACAATATAAGAAGATATTGACTATTCGTTACTATTTCATGGTGAGGTGATTTCCATGGTACATAGAAAGATGATGGCTGCGCTGGCGGCGGGGCTTTTGTGTTTTTCTTTTTCTTCCTACGCCAATGAGGGGCCCGATGTGCCGAAGGATGCGGCGGTTCCTTTTACGGCGGCGGTGAAGGAGAATGGAAAGTGGGGCGCTGTGGACGGCAGCGGACGCATGGTGATTCCCGTTTCCTATGATAAGGTGGGCATCAGTCTGTCGGATCCCTATGTGAAGGAGGATGATGTGGACAGTGAGCCCGGCCGGAACGGGCTTGTGGAAGTGGAGCAGAAGGGGCTTCGCGGTTTTTACAGCCGCCAGGGAAAGGTGGTAGTTCCTGTTTCCTATGAAACCCGTTCTGTGTGGAAGGACGGAGCCCTGGCGGTGCAGGGGAAGGATAAGAAAATTTCCTTTTACCGGAAGGACGGTACGAAGATTTCTGATAAAACCTTTGAGCAGGTGTCCGATTTCCAAAATGAAATGGCCATTGTGAAGGCAGACGGAAAGTATGGGTATCTCTCTCTGGACGGGAAGGAAATCGCACCGGTGTACCAGGAGGCCCGGTATTTTGAGGATGGTTTGGCACCGGTACGGAGCAAGGGACGCTGGGGCGTCATCGATAAAGAGGGTCATGAAGTGGTGGCGCCTCATTACAAGGACGTGGGCCCTTCCTATAGCGACGGCCTTTTGGCGGTGGAGGATAATCAGAACCACTGGGGCTTTATCGATGGCAAGGGCCAAGAGGTGGTGCCTCCTGTCTACAAATCGGTGGTGCCCGTATTCAGCGAGCATATGACCGCCGTAGAGGACGGAAGCAAGCTGTGGGGGTTCATGGACAGTGAAGGCCATGTGACTGCCACGCCGCAGTTCAAGGCGGTGCTTACTCCCTTTTCCGAAGGTCTGGCAGGGGTAAAGACCATCGACGGCAACGGTTATGCCAAGCCCGACGGCACCATTGCCTTCATGGCGGAATTTGACAAGCTCTATCCCTTTGAAAACGGCATGGCGGAAGTCCGCACCGGCGAGGTGGGGGAGACGGCTGTGATGCGCCGATTCCCGGTAACCATCGGCATCGGCTGGGGCTGGGGACACTGGTATCACCACCATCATCATTACCATCATCCCTTCGGCTGGGGCATCGGCTTCCCGGTGTGGGATCCCTGGTATTATGATTATGAAACGGTGCCCACCATCCGGGTGCAGCGGGGCTACATCAACAGCAGCGGCAAGGTTATTGCCAGCCCATCCAACGACAGGGTATTCAAGCTGGGTGAAAAGGGTATCCTTATCCGCAACAACGGCAAGTACGGCTGGGTGAACAAGGAAGGCACCTTCATTGCCCACACGGTATACATGGGCCTTCTGCCTTTCGAAGATGACAATGTACTTCTGGCTCAGAATGACAGCAAGAAATGGGGCATTCTTTCCATGGATGACGGCAGCACCCTGGTACCCTTTTCCTATGATTCCTTCTATTTCATAGGAAACGGAATCTACGGGTACAAGGTGAAAGACCGGTGGGGCCTGATTTCCAGAGAAGGCACCATCATCACAGAACCGCTCTTCCGCGCCGTGGCTAAGGGAGGAGAAGGCCTTATCCCGCTGAAGACGAAGGATGGATGGAAATTTATTGATTCTGAAGGCAAAGACCGTATTACCTTCAAAGAAGAAGCCTCCGACGTCACACCTTTCCAGGATGGAAGGGCAGGCGTGAAAATCAAAGGTAAGTGGGGCCTCATCGACACCACAGGACAATTCGTGGCACAGCCTGTGTACGACGATTTGGATATTTTGTGATTTATATATAACCGGCCGGCATGTTCCCTGGATGTGCCGGCTTTTTTGCTGGGAAAGTTTCCTATTGATATGATTACCGTTTGTTTCATGTCGGATGGGAAACCCTTCGCGAATAGTTTCCTGCCGTCATGGATTCCACATTCTCATGTCGGATGGGAAACCCTTCGCAGACAGTTTCCTGCCGCTATGCATACCATTCGTCCCACGTCGAGCAGGAAACCCTTTGCAAATAGTTTCCTGCCGTTATGCATACCATTCGTCCCACGTCGAGCAGGAAACCCTTCGCAAACAGTTTCCTGCCATTATGAATACCATTCGTCCCATGTCGAGTAGGAACCCCTTCGCAAACAGTTTTCTGCCGCTATGCATACCATTCGTCCTATGTCGAGTAGAAAACCCTTCGCAGACAGTTTCCTGCCATTATGCATACCATTCGTCCCATGTCGAATAGGAAACCTTTCGCGAATAGTTTCCTGCCGTCATGGATTCCATCATTCCCATGTCGAATAGGAAACCTTTCGCGAACAGTTTCCTGCCGTCATGGGTTCCATCATTCCCATGTCGAATAGGAAACCCTTCGCAGACAGTTTCCTGCCGCTATGCATACCATTTGTTTCTCCGCACCCTCCCTTCCACCATGTGCTATAATATTCCTCATCAGGAGGTACATGATGAAAGAACATAGTCAGCTCGCGGCAAAGGGCGCCCTGGTTCTGGCGGTGGTTTTCCTTTTCGGCGGCTTTTACCTGGCGGACCCGGGTGCTTTTTATGAAATATGGAATCTTCTCAAAAGGGGAGAGATTCTGGAAATTGCAGCCTATATCCATTCCTTTGGGAAAGGGGCGGCGGTGTTTGCCTTTGTGCTTACTGCCGTCATGAATGCGGTGGGATTTCCGCCGGCCATGATTTTCTCCACGGCCTGCACGTTGATTTTCGGCATTGTGCCGGGTATCCTTCTTGCCTGGACAGCGGAGACCGTGGGCGCCGGCATCAGCTTTATCTTTTTCCGCACCTTCCTTCGGGATTCGGCGGAAAAGCTGATTTCCGGAAACAGGAAGCTCCAGGAATGGGATGAGAAGAGCCGGAAGAGTGGCTTCCGTGTCATGCTCATAGCCCGGGTGATTCCCTATTTCCCTGCGGCAGCGCTGAATGCCTTCGGTGCCCTGTCGAAAATGAGTTTCCGGGATTACCTGCTGGCGTCGTTTATCGGGAAATTTCCTGCCACCGCTATCGAAGCCCTCATTGGCCACGATACGGTGACCATCCACCAGAATCCCATGCGCCTTGGCGTTGTGATTGGGATTTCCATCCTTTTATATGTCATCTTTTTTATTTGGGACAAAAGAAATCGGAAAGTGAGTGAAGAGTAATGGATAAAAATGAGGAAGAAAAGCTGGACCGGCTTTTTGATTTCTTTCGTGAAATCGACAGGGAAAAGCTCATCACCCGCCAGACCTATGTGACGGGAGCGGTGCGCATGGAAAATGATGCGGAACATGCCTGGCACATGGCGGTCATGGCCATCATGCTTTCGGGATACAGCAATAAGAAAATCGATGTGCTGAAAACGGTGTCCATGCTGCTGATTCATGACCTGGTGGAAATCTATGCCGGTGATACCTACGCCTATGCCGGCGTGAGCAAAGAGGAGCAGCATGAAAGGGAAGCAGAAAGCGCAGACCGCCTTTTCGGCATGATTCCGGAGGAAGGAAAGAGGCTCCGGGCCCTGTGGGATGAATTCGAAAAGGCGGACACGCCGGAAGCCCGCTTTGCCCACACCATGGATAATATCCAGCCCATGATGCTGAACGACTACACCGGCGGAAAAGCCTGGAAGGAGCACGGCGTCCACCTTTCCCAGATTCTAAAAAGAAATGAGCATACGGCAGAGGGATCGGAAATCCTTTGGGAATACGCAAAGAAAAAAATCGTGGAACCCCATGTGGGGAAGGAGATTAAGGAGTAAAGACCGCTTACCGCTGTCGGCTTTCCGCTTACTGCTTGATTCTTCCTGTCTGCCACTGTCACCCTTTGCCTTCGGCTTAGGTTGACAGGTGAGGGGAAAGGGAAGTACATAACGCAGTCTGATATCGGATTTCTAATTTCTATCGTCTAATCCACGCCCCTATCCTCCGTCGCCTGCGGAGCCCCCTTCCTGGGGAAGGGGCTATAACACTACGATACGTGCCGAACTGTCATTTCGAGCGCAGCGAAGCGAAGCCCCGAAATCTCCCCGCACCATGCTGTTCCATCCCAATGGCCTCACCGCATAGAACGTAACGCAAGGCTCCTTCCTCACGGTGGAAATTCTGCATAGGATTGCCAAGTTCGGGCGAAGTAAGGCGCCTAGCCTGCCCATAAGGGCGCTTTCCTTTTGCCGCCCGAACGTAAGGAGCTGGGCGGAGCCCTGAGGATAGGTCCGAATTATTTTAGCGAAAGAACTGACGCCCCTATCCTCCGGCTCCTTCCCGCCGACTGGTATTTACTACCGATTGACTCATATGCTTCGAGTCCCGAGATCCTTCGCTGTCGCTCAGGATGACAGGTGGGAGGCGGGAAGGGAAGCACGTAACGCAGTCTAACATCTATCGTCTATCGTCTAACCCACGCCCCTATCCTCCGTCGCCTGCGGCGCCACCCGCTGGCCGGGCTTTAAGGTGTTCGCTTTGTGTGCAGGCTATGCTCACATATTAGCCCGGCTCAGAAGTCCTCTGCAGGACTTCTGCCTAGGGAAGGGGGCTCCAGTCCTCCGTCATGCAGCACTTGTGACACAAAGGTAAATTCCGTAACGCTGATTTCATACTCATCGCCGTAGGCGATACCTTCCCCCTTTGAACCTTCTGAACCTTCTGAACCCGGGCGGCAGGCCTGTCAAATCGAACCCTCCGGCCAAAGGCCGGTCAATCTTATTAACCTTTTCCACCCCCCCCTTTACAACACCCCTCATATTTGCTAGAATGTTTCCATAACTACGGTGATGATGAAAAGGAGTACGCACACTCAGCGAGCCGGTGATGGTGGGAGACCGGCAGGATGCGGAAGGCGTTTCGGAGCTGCTGCCTGAACGGAGTAGGGCTGCTATGAATGAAGGCGGGCCATTGGCCAATGAGGGTGGAACCGCGGGTCAGGTATCCCTGTAACTCGTCCCTGTAACTTATCTGTTACAGGGATTTTTATATTGTTTTTAGGAGGACATATGACATTTCAGCAGATTGTTTTAGCACTCCAGAAATTCTGGTCGAAGCAGGGCTGCGTGCTTGGCGAAGCTTACGACACGGAAAAGGGCGCAGGCACCATGAATCCTGCCACCTTCCTGCGCGTTATCGGACCGGAGCCTTGGAATGTGGCTTATGTGGAACCATCCCGCCGTCCGGACGACGGACGCTACGGCGAAAACCCGAACCGTTTGTACCAGCATCATCAGTTCCAGGTGATTATGAAACCGTCTCCCAACAACATCCAGGAGACCTATCTGGAATCTTTGAAGGAACTGGGCATTGACCCGGAGGAACATGATATCCGTTTCGTAGAGGATAACTGGGAATCCCCAACCCTGGGGGCCTGGGGTATCGGTTGGGAAGTATGGCTGGACGGCATGGAAATCACCCAGTTCACCTATTTCCAGCAGGTCGGCGGTATTGATGAACATCCGGTGGCTGTAGAAATCACCTACGGCCTGGAACGCATCGCCATGTATATCCAGGAAAAGGACAATGTGTACGACCTGGAATGGACCGACGGCGTCACCTACGGCGATATCTGGCATGAAAATGAATATGAACAGTCCGTATACAGCTACGAGCTGTCGGACCATGATATGCTTTTCAAGCTCTTTGATATGTACGAAGCAGAAGCAAAGCGGGTCGTGAAAGCGGGCATGGTGCTTCCGGCTTATGATTACGTGCTGAAATGCTCCCATTCCTTTAACCTTCTGGACGCTGCCGGCGCCATTTCCCTGTCTGAAAGGACGGAATACATTGCCCGGGTGAGAAACCTGGCAAGAATGTGTGCCAAAGCCTGGCTGAAGAAGAGAAAAGAACTGGGATTCCCCATGCTGAAAGGAAGTGAAGGAAAATGAGTAAGAATCTTCTTTTGGAAATCGGAACAGAAGAAATGCCTGCCAACATTATGGCCGGCGTGGTGGAACAGCTGAAAGAACTGTGCCGTGCAAAGTTTGAAGAAAATCGTATTTCCTTCAATGAAATCAAAATTTACGCCACCCCAAGACGTCTGGCCGTTCTTGTAAAGGATGCGGCAGACCGCCAGCCGGATGAAGAAGTGAAGAAGAGAGGCCCCTCCATTAAGGCTGCCTTTGATGAAAACGGCAACCCCACCCGCGCTGCCCAGGGCTTTGCAAGAGGACAGCATATCGAC
Organism: uncultured Dialister sp.; assembly: GCF_900538805.1. Classification (GTDB taxonomy): domain Bacteria; phylum Bacillota; class Negativicutes; order Veillonellales; family Dialisteraceae; genus Dialister. The sequence goes on along the minus strand of NZ_UPZP01000032.1, from coordinate 3,034 downwards.
CCGTCGGAACTGGTAAAGGAAGGGGACTACACCTGGGCCCATGTGGTGAACCAGGGCAGGGCAGTGGAAGACGTGCTGCCGGATCTTTTCCTCTCCCTCATTACAGGCCTGAATTTCACAAGAAGCATGCGCTGGGCTGATGAAGAAGCCCATTTCATCCGTCCTGTACGGTGGATTGTGGCGCTGGCAGATGACAAGGTGATTCCGGTGGAATTCGCCCATGTGAAGAGCGGCCGCGTGAGCCGGGGCCATCGGTTCCTCTGCAAGGAACCGGTGACCATCGAAAGGCCGGAGGATTATAAGGAAACCATGAGAAAGGCCTTCGTCATTGTGGACCAGGATGAAAGACGGGACCTGATTAAAAAGGGACTTCTGGAAACCGCAGAAAAACTGGGGGGCCGTGTATGGCACAATGCAGACCTTCTGGAAGAAATCAACTATCTGGTGGAATATCCCACTCCTCTCTACGGCAAAATTGATGATGAATTCCTGAAACTCCCGGTACCGGCTGTGGTTACCCCTATGCGTGACCATCAGAGGTACTATCCGGTAAGAAATGAAGACGGCAGCCTCATGCCCTATTTCCTCACCGTCAGAAACGGCGGCACCAAGGCCCTGGAAAACGTACAGCACGGCAATGAAAAGGTGCTCCGCGCCCGTCTGGACGATGCGAAATTCTTCTTTGAAAACGACCGGAAGAAGACACTGGAAGGCCACCGTGATGACCTCACCCGCATTAACTACCAGGAAGGTATGGGGGATATGCGGGATAAGGCTGACCGCCTGCAGAAACTGACCGCTTTCATTGGCGGCGACTGGCATTTCAGTGATGAAGAAATGAAGGATGCCGACCGGGCAGCTTTCCTGTCCAAATCCGACCTGGCCACCGGTATGGTCACTGAATTTACGGAACTCCAGGGTGAAATGGGTAAGGAATACGCCCTGCTGGATGGAGAAAAGCCGGAAGTGGCAGAGGCGATTTTCGAACAGTACATGCCCCGCTTTGCCGGCGACATCCTGCCGAAGGAATCTATCGGCCGTGCCCTTTCCCTGGCTGATAAGCTGGACAACCTGGCTGCTACCTTCCTTAGAGGACTCATTCCTACGGGCTCCCAGGATCCCTTCGCCCTCCGCCGCCAGACCATCGGCGCCGTGAATATCCTGACCGACGGTAAAATCCATTGGGACATCCGCCGCGGTATTGAAAAGGCACTGGAACTCCTGCCGGGCAATAAGGAAACCAAGGATAAGGTGCTCTCCCAGGTAGAAGATTTCTTCCGCCAGCGCATCCGCGCCATCCTTCTGGACAGCGGCATTGCATACGACATCATCGACGCCGTCCTGGCAGGCCCGGTAGATGATATTTACGCTATCTTCCTGAAGGCGGAAGCCATGAAGAACAGCGGCCTGAAGGAAGAAACGGACCTCCGTCAGGCAGTCACCCGTCTTGCCAATATTACCAAAGGCAAGACCGGCGGCAAAGTGGATCCGGCTCTCTTTGAGGAAGACGCAGAAAAGAACCTGGAAAAAGCCCTTGGTAAAGCAAAGGCTTCCGTGGAACCGCTGTATAAGGAATACCGCTACGCCGACGCCCTTCCATACTTGAAAGAACTGACCGCGCCCATCAATGATTATCTGGACAACGTCATGGTCATGGTGAAAGACGAGAACGTCAAGAACAACCGCATTTCCCAGCTTCTGGAAACTCTCTCCTTCTTTGACGCCTGGGGCGACTTCAGCAAACTGGTGTAATCGCTGATATATGGAAAATCCTCCAAAGTAAACTTTGGGGGATTTTTTTGTTAGACGATAGAGGGTAGAAGATAGATGATAGATGATAGAAGATAGGGGATAGGGGATAGAGGGTAGAGGATAGAAGGTAGAAGGTAGAAGGTAGAAGGTAGAAGGTAGAAGATAGACGATAGATGATAGACAAAAGACTTCAGGATTCCCGCATCCCCACTGGTCCTTTTTGTTTTTGCTCTTCGTCATGCAGCACCGGTGATATAAAAGTAAGACCCGTAACTCAGGCTCCTTCCGATGGAAGGAGCTGGGCGGAGCCCTGAGGAACACTGAAGGAGACTGCATACTTCGTTGTCCGGCGCCGCCTTTCCTCTCTGAACCCTCCGAACCCGGGCCGCGAAGCGGTTTATAAACAATATCGAAAATCGCTTGACTATTTCAAAAATATTCGATATAATACAGACAGAACGAATCGAGAAATATCGTTAAAGAATTTATCTCATATATTTCCTATATTTCCAAGTAAAGGAGAAATAACCATGTTTAAATTACCGGAATTACCGTATGCCTACAATGCCCTTGAACCTGTGATGGATGAAGCTACCCTTCATTTCCACCATGACAAGCACCATGCCACCTACACGACCAATCTGAATAAGGCCCTGGAATCTCATCCGGAGCTGGCAGATAAGTCCATTCGCTATCTCATCGGCCACCTGAACCTTCTTCCTGAAGATATCCGGGGCGCCGTAAGAAACAATGGCGGCGGCTATTTCAACCATGCCCTCTTCTGGGACATGATGGCACCGGAAGGAAGCACTTCCTTTGCCGGCCCGGTGGCTGAAAAAATCAAGGAAGACTTCGGCTCCTTTGAAGAATTCAAGAAGAAATTTGCAGCAGCTGCTGTATCCCAGTTTGGAAGCGGCTGGGCATGGCTTGTGTACCATGACGGACATCTGGAAGTTCTTTCCACTGCCAACCAGGACAATCCTTTGACGGAAGGAAAGAAACCGCTCCTGGCGCTGGACGTATGGGAACATGCCTACTATCTCCAGTACCAGAACCGCAGACCGGACTTCGTGGAAAACTTCTTCCGCATTATCAACTGGGACTATGTGAATGAACTGTATGAAGATGCAGTGAGCGCAAAGAAATGCGGCGCTAAATAATTTCAAAACGGCATCATAAAAGCCTGCCCTTTCGGGGCAGGTTTTTTGTCTATAGAAAACCCCCGGTTAGACCGGGGGTTCCAAAAAGCTTTAGCGATGAGTCTTTAATGGTTTATAAAAAC
>NZ_UPZP01000031.1 GCF_900538805.1 uncultured Dialister sp. | reverse complement strand
CGCTATTCCCTTTCCCATTCCTCGCATTGCATAAAAATTCTAGAATAAAAGCAGACAACGATTTAATCAGCGCTTCCTTAAAAATGACCGGACCGTCTTTTCCTCATTATTTTCTCATGAAAATCAGTGTCCCTTTTCGTAAAAAATCCATCAAACTCCTGTAAATTCCAGTTGGCAGGAGGGGGGCAAATGGTATAGAATATAAATGACCAAATTTTGAGAAGTCTGTACTGAAGGAAAGGGGGGAAATGATGACATATTTCTATCCCGCCGTATTTGAACATGACACTGATAAAGGAATGTTTACCGCCGTATTTCCGGATCTGCCGGGCTGCCAGGCCAGCGGCCGCTCCATGGATGAAACGACAAAAAAAGCCAGGGACGCCATGGCTGCTTCCCTTCTGGAAATGGAAGAAAAGGAAATTTCCATTCCCCTGCCTTCTGATGAACGACTTCTCCAGCGCCGTCTGAGACATGCCAAGGTATGCGTCATGCTGGTCGATATGAACAGCTACCGCGCCTTTCGGGCCTATAAAGTGAAAAATGCAGAAACCAAATCCGCCGAGTGGGCTGCCTCTGCCAGAAAGGGCAGAAAAGCAGGCATCCTTGCCCGGGTCTTTGGACTGAGATAATATAAAAGAGCAGTGAAAAGAAATTTCTTTTCCTGCTCTTTTTGTATGCTCCGTTTACAGAGCCCTTAAAATGGTGCCGCCGCCGATTAAGCGGTCATCGTCGTAGAATACCACCGACTGGCCTGTGGTAATGGCCCGCTGGGGTTCGTCAAATTTCACCACCGCCCGGCCGTTTCTTTCCAAAGTTACCGTGCAGTCATGAACCTTGATGCCGTAGCGGATTTTCGCCTGGCAGCGGAACTCCTCCGCCGGCGCCTCTCCGTCAGTAAAGTGAAGCTCATCGGCCAGGAGGCGGGTGCGGAAGAGGTCATCATTTTCTCCCACCACCACCTGGTTTTTATCGGGCCGGAGGGCCGTCACATAGAGCGGGGTCCTGGCCGCAATGCCAAGACCTTTGCGCTGGCCGATGGTGTAGTAGGGAATGCCCCGGTGCTGTCCGAGAACTTTTCCTTTTTTATCCACAATGTCGCCCGGCCGGAATGCCTCGGGAGCGTGATTTTTCAAAAATTCCACATAGGAACTTTCGCTGGTGAGGAAGCAGATATCCTGGGACTCCGCCTTATTATAGGTGGGAAGTCCCTTTTCTTTGGAAATCCGGCGGGTGTCCTTCTTAAAAGTGCGGCCCAGGGGGAAAATGATATGGGCCAGCTGGTCCTGAGTCAAATGGTACATCATGTAGGACTGGTCCTTCCCCAGGTCGATGCCCTTGTGCACCTCATACTTCTGCCGCTCCGGATTGTAAAGGATGCGGGCATAATGGCCGGTGGCGAAGTAGGGCGCATCAAAGGCCTTCCGCACCTCATCATAAAAGAGTCCGAACTTCACTTTGAAATCGCACATCATGCAGGGATTAGGAGTCATGCCCTTCGCATAGGCGTCGATGAAATAGGAAAGCACATACTGCTGATAGGCCTCCCTCACATCCACCACCTTAAAGGGAATGCCGATGAAATCGGCCATGCTGCGGGCCCCTTCGATTTCCTCATCCTGTCCCTCAAACTGGTACATGGTGGCGCCGCACACATCATAGCCCTGGTCCAAAAGGAGCCGGGCGGTCAGGGTGCTGTCCACGCCGCCGGACATGGCCACCACTACTTTTTTCTTTTCTGTCATTTGAAATCCTTTCCAGGGAAGCGCTGCTTCCCTATAAACCATCATTCCGGGAAATCCCGAAAAAATCGCATCGGAGTGAAAGTCCGAAGGATACTCACTTATTATATCATTATGATGCAAGGGATCGCCTGCGGCGGCCCGGGTTCAAAAGGTTCAGAGGGTTCAGAGGGTTGTGGTGGCGCCCTTCGGGCGCATTATATAATGGCGCCTGAAAGGCGCCCACTTCGCTAGCGCAGCGGTCCTTTATAACTCCCTTTGAACCAGCCCGGAAGGCGGAGCCGTTCCCGGGCGGAACCTGAGCCGCCCAGGGCGCAGCCCGGAGGCGGCTTGAACCCTGGCGCCGCAGGCGCCTGAACCCTCTTGCTTTCGGGATTACTGTATATCTGATGTCTGATTGTCTGCTGTCTTCCCGCCCACTGGTATTCTTTAGTGAGCTAGTGAGCTAGCAGCAGCCATTAACAGTACTCACCGAGATTCTTCACTGCGTCCAGAATGACAGTGTCCGGCGTGAAACGGACAGCGGACAGCCGACAACGGTAAGCAGACAGCCGACAGCGGGCGGCTACGCCGCCCCCTATTCCTTCATGTCCCACAAATACTGATTATATTTCTGCTGGTAAAATTCAGCTTCCTTCTTTTTCCTCCAGTTGTCCCTATCCTCACAGATAGCAAGCATTTCATCGGCAATGTCCTCGGCACTCACGGGCTCACTGTGGGAGAGCCAGCCAATCATGCGGTTCATGGCATAAGCGCTTCCCAGATTGTCTGCCGCCAGGGCGCCCAGTTCGCCGGGATATCCCTTTTCTTCCACCAGCTCTATGATTTGATTTCTCAGTCTTTCCAGTTCTGTCATCATCTATCCTCAACGAGAAAAAATATAACACAATGTCATTACCACGAAGAAAACAAGGAAAAGGACGAAGAGGGGCACCTTCTTTTCCTTCTTCCTTTCCACTTCCGGAATGCGGGAAATGGTGGAGGGCACGTCCTGCCAGGAAGGCCCCTTTCCGGAAGGAACTTCTTCCGGCCGCTTTCCTTCTGCCATATCCTTTCTATCCTTTTCCGCCCTTTCGGCAAAATCCGGCCACTCCCTGAAAAAAGGAAGAAAGGTCTCTGCCATGACCCGGCTGTCTTCCTTTCTTCCCCTGTCCCAGAGGGTAATCACTTCTCTCCGTACCCTCTGGAAGGCGGTCTCCAGGGGCCACTGTCCGCTTCGGATGCACAGGGGCTCTGAAAGGTCCTTCAGATGGGCCAGGGTATCCTTGGCCAGAAGGAGGCCCTGGGGAAAATGGCGGTTTGAAAGGGAAAGGCTGTAATCCAGGTCCCTTTCCAGCCGCTCCCTTTCCTTCCGGCTCCGTTCCTCATAATCAATCACAAGGAGCTGCCAGGGAAAGGTATCCTTCTCCTTCCTAAGTTCCGCCAGCAGATGGGCCTGGTCTGAAAGTTTCCTATCCTTTCCTGCCTCATGGACCGCCTCCACCATTTCATGGGGCAGCTCCCGTTTCCACATTTCCACATGGGACGCATTGCGAAGCGGCGGCATTCCCGCCAGCCGCCGGTCACCGTTAAAAAGCGCCGCCGCTTCTGCGGGATGGATTTGTCCGTAATTGGTGCAGATTTCCTGCAGAAGGAGGAGGGAACCGGCGCTTCCATAAAAAAGTCCGTTCATCGCCAGAATCACCCGCGATAAAGGCGGGAGGGAAAGGAAATCGGAGCCCGAAAGTTCCTGCCCCTGTACCGTTCTTTCCACCAGCCCCAAGGCCTCCTCCTTTGACAGCCCCGGCAGCCAGAAAAATTCGGCGCCGCTCCGCTTCACGCTTTTCTGCAGCACATAGGCGGCATCCAAAAGGCGCTTCCTCTCCGCCTCCCCTTCGGCCCTATGCAGTTTTTCCCGGAGCGCCTCTTCCACGCAATCTCCGCTGTCCGTGGTATGTACCCCCAGCAGGTAAAAAGGGTTGTCTTTAAAGAACAATGGAAACTCCTTTGTAAAATCAGTGGGATATTATATGTTTATTATAATACAGAATGATTTGGGCGGGAAAGGCTCAGGAGGAGAAGGGCCGCTTTGCGGCCCGGATTCAAAGGGTTCTTGGACATGCCCTTGGGGCATGAGGGTTCAGAAGGTTCAGAGGGTTCAAAGGGTGGTGGTGGCGGCTCCGCCGCAATTTTATAGCCGCCGGAGGCGGCTTATATCCTGGCGCCCCAAGGCGCCATACCTTGCCAGCGGCAGCGATACTACATAACTTCCTTTGAACCAGCCCGGAAGGCGAAGCCGTTCCCGGGCCGAACCCATCGTTCGGCGCGAAGCGCACGAATGATAGAACCCGGGCGCCGAAGGCGCCTGAACCCTCTTGCGTTCGGGAATGCCGGCCAGCAGGAAGCGGTAAGCCGACAGCCGACAGCCGGCAGCCGTGTCCCCACTGTCCCACCAGCCCACTATTTACCCCGCCCCTTCTTCGTGCTATGATGAAGGAATATAAAACTTTTTCCACAGGAGTATGTGAATGGACCTGATTTTCCAATACCTGATTATCTGCCCCCTGGTTATGCTGGCGGGATTTGTGGACGCCATTGCCGGCGGCGGCGGACTGATTTCTCTTCCGGCCTACCTGATTTCCGGCCTTCCCGTGCATAATGCCATTGCCACCAATAAAATGAGCTCCACCATGGGCACCGTACTGGCCACTTTTAAATTTGCCAGAAGCGGCTTCATCCCCTGGAAGCTGGCGCTCACCTGCGTGTGCTTTGCCTTTGCCGGTTCCTCCCTGGGCGCCAGGCTGGCGCTTCTCATGGATTCCCACATTTTCCTTCTTTTCATGGTGGTCGTTCTTCCCCTGACCGCCATCTATGTGACCCGGGGCAAGGCGCTGATTGTGGAAAAGAATCCCTACTCCTATAAAAAGACGGCGGTTCTCAGTATCCTCATGGCCCTTCTCATCGGCGTATACGATGGATTCTACGGTCCCGGCACCGGCACCTTTCTTCTGCTCCTCCTCACCGGCGTGGCCCACCTGCCGCTGAAGGAAGCCAACGGCGTGACAAAGGTTATCAATTCCACCACCAACATCGCCGCCCTCTGCGTGTTCCTCCTGAACGGCAAGGTCCTCTTCCCCCTGGGCCCCATAGCCGGCCTCTTCGGCATGGCAGGAAACTACCTGGGCGCCGTCTACTTTGCCAAGGGGGGAGCAAAAAATGTAAAACCCGTCATCATAACGGTGCTTACCATCTTCTTCCTGAAGGTACTTTATGAACTTTTGTAAGGGGCCGCTTCGCGGCCCGGCGCCCTGCGGGCGGAAGAACCTCAGTACCTGTCTGCCTCAGATATCATTAAGGAAGCGCTGATTAAATCGTTATCGGATTTCATTCTTGTTTTTTTATTCAATGCAAGGAATCAGTCGACGCGAATAGCGAGCTATTTAAGGAGGCCGATGACGCGGCATTGGATAAAAATACATATGAAATTCGATTCTGCGAATTAATCAGTGCTTCCTTAAATACCAGTCGGCAGGAAGGAGCTGCCCTTGGCAGCTCTCCCCCTTTGGTGCCTGCCGGCACCACCTTTCCCCCTAACGGGGGCACTATGGATGCTACGCAGCGTGCCACTTGTATTTTGTGGGAAACACAGAGATAGAGCAAACAGCCGACAGCCGTATTCCCACTATCTCACTATCCCATTATCCCACTGTCCCACTGTCCCACTAGCCCACTAGCCCACTAGCCCACTAGCCCACCATCTCATTATCCACGAGGTTATCTATGAAATACAAATCCCCCGGGCAGAGCAATCCCTTTGCCCTCCTTCCTTTTATCATCTTTATCGCCATCTACCTGGGCGCCGGTCTTTATTTCCAGGCCCGGGGCGTTTCCATGGCCTTTTACCAGTTTCCTTCGGTAACGGCCATGTTCATTGCCGTGCTGTCCGCCTTCTGTCTCAGCCGGGACCCCATTATGTACAAATTCGGCATTTTCTCCAAGGGCGCAGGCAATGACAATATCATGACCATGCTCATGATTTACATCCTGGCCGGCGCTTTTTCCGCCGCAGCCGCTGCCATGGGCGGCAGGGACGCCACGGTGAATCTGGGCATGAGCCTGATTCCTCCCCAGTACCTGACGGTAGGCATTTTCCTGATTTCCGCCTTTATGGGAACCGCCACCGGCACCTCCATGGGCACCGTGGCGGCCATCATTCCCATCGCCGCGGGAATGGCGGAAAAGAGCGGTCTTTCTGCGCCCCTCCTTCTGGGCGCCTGCGTGAGCGGCGCCATGTTCGGTGACAATCTGTCCATGATTTCCGACACCACCATTGCCGCCACCCGCACCCAGGGCTGCGATTTGAAAGATAAATTCCGAATGAATTTCCTCATTGCCCTGCCGGCGGCGCTTCTCACCATTTTCGTCTTCCTTTTTGCCGGCACGCCCTCTGCTGAGCTGTCACAGGTCGGCGATTATACGCTGGTAAAGGTTCTCCCCTATGTGGCGGTGCTCCTTCTGGCCCTTATGGGAGTGAACGTCTTCCTGGTGCTGGTGAGCGGCATTTTCCTTTCCGGCATAATCGGTCTTTCCGACGGCACGTTCACAGTGATTTCCTTTGCCCAGCATATCTGGACCGGCTTTACCAGCATGAACGAAGCCTTTTTCCTTGCCCTCTTCTGCGGCGGCATTTCGGAAATGATTACCTACTACGGCGGCATTGCCTGGCTCATTGAAAAGCTCCAGAAAAATATCCGCTCCTCCCACACCGCCCAGCTGGGCATTGCGGTGCTGGTGTCCCTGGTGGACTGCGCCACCGCCAATAACACCGTAGCCATCATCGTTTCCGGCGACGTGGCAAAGAAAATTTCCGCCCGCTTCCATGTGGACCCCAGGAAATCGGCGTCCCTCCTCGATATCTTTTCCTGCGTCTTCCAGGGCATCATCCCCTACGGCGCCCAGCTCCTTACGGCCGCCGCCCTGGCGTCCCAGAGCGGACTGGCCATCAATGCCCTGGACATCGTGCCCCATATGTGGTACTGCTTCTTCCTCGCCGCCTTCGGCATCCTGTCTATTTACATCCCCTTTGCGGACTACGCCATCCGAAAGAACCCGTGGAAATGGGAACAGCGCCCGTAGGGCGCTGAAAGGGCCGCGAAGCGGCCCGGGTTCAGAAGGTTCAGAAGGTTCAAAGGGTTCAAAGGGTTCAGAGGGGGTGGTGGCGGCTCCGCCGCATTTTTATAGCCGCCGGAAGCGGCTTATCTTATGGCGCCTCCATGGAGTGGGCTTTATAACTCCCCTCCGGTTCCGCCCACAAAGTGGGCGGAACCGGAGGCCTCCAGGGGCGCAGTCCCGACGCGGCCCTGAACCCTCTTTCCGTCTGCCATCTGACGTCTGACAGTCTTGCCGTCTTCCCGCCGACCGGTATTTAATGCCAAAAGAGACACCAACGCCTTGTACCGAGATCCTTCGCTGTCGCTCAGGATGACGAGTGGCAGGCGGGAAGCACCCGCGATAAACAGTCAGCCGCCAGCCAGTAACGCACGAGAAACAAGAACCAAGAAACCAGAAACCATTCCCCACTGTCCCACTAGTCCACTAGTCCACCAGCTCACCAGCTCACTAACTTACTAACTTAAGGAGGTTATACCATGAATTTCAAAGAATTATCCATTCAGTGCCGTACATACCGTCGTTTCAGCCAGAAGCCCATTGATTCTGCCATTCTGCAGGAGCTTATGGAAAACGTGCGCATCATTTCCAGCGCCATGAACGGGCAGGTGCTCCGCTATGTGCTGGTGAAGGATCCATCCCTGGTGAAGGAGCTGCAGCCCGCCATCCACTGGGCCGCAGCGCTTCCAAAGGAACTGGGCACGCCAAAGGAAGGAGAGCAGCCGGTGGCCTTTATCCTGGTGTGCAAGGAAGGAAGGGGCAACCCCTGGGATGATATCGATGCCGGTATCGCCGTAAGAAATATCGCCTTAAACGCCTGTGCCTACGGCATCGGCTCCGCCATTCTGGGGGCCGTGGAGTGGGACAAAGTGAAGGATATCCTGTCTGTCCCGGACAACTGGAACCCCCGCCTCCTCATGGCCCTGGGCTATCCTTCCTGTGAAAGCCATATCGTGGACCTGCCGGAAAACGGAAGCATTAAATACTACCTGGATGAAAATAAAAACTACTGTGTGCCAAAGAGGGCGCTCAAGGATATCTGCATTGTGAAATAGGATGGGGCCGCAGAGCGGCCCGGGTTCAGAGGGTTCAAAGGGTTCAGAAGGTTCAAAAGGTTGTGGTGGCGGCTCCGCCGCAATTTTATAGCTTTATAGCCGCCGAAGGCGGCTTATATGATGGCGCCGGAGGCGCCAACCCTGCCTCCACGGAGTGGGCTTTATAACTCCCCTTTGAACCAGCCCGGAAGGCGAAGCCGATTCCGGGCCGAACCTGGGGCGCTGAGGGGCGAAAGCCCCAATAGCGCCCTGAACCTGGGCGCCGTAAGGCGCCTGAACCCTCTTGCTTTCGGGAATACGGTCATCTGACGTCTAATATCTATCATCTATCTTCTATCGTCTATCTTCTGCCATTGACATGGCACCATTTCCCGTCTATAATATGACTTGTAGTCAATTTTTTACAGGAGGGATTGCATATGAATAAAAAATGGATTGCATGTTTAACAGCCGGCGTCATTGCCCTTTCCTGCATGACCGCCCAGGCGGAGGAGCCTGCCAGGAGAAGCATTACGGTCACCGGAACCAGTGAAGTCACTGCCAAGAGCGACATGGCCACGGTGAATGTTTCAGTGGAAACCTCCTCTCCCAATGTGAAGGCGGCGGTCCGTGAAAATGCCAATGCCATGACTTCCGTAAGGAATGCGGTCATTGCTGCCGGCGCCGACGCATCAAAGATTGAGACCCAGAATTATAATGTGTACCCCCAGCAGACCTATGACAGCAAGGGCAATGCGAAGACCAAGGAATATCGCTGCACCAACACCATGAAAATCGTGGTAAACCAGCTTTCCAAAACAGGAAGCGTCATGGACGCTGCTGTGGAAGCCGGTGCCAACCGCATTGATTCCGTGGATTTCTCCGTGAGCCATCCGGAGGTATACAAGGATGAAGCCCTGCGGAAGGCCACGGAAGATGCCTACCACAAGGCAAAAATCATTGCCGCCGCCCTGGGCAGAAACGTGGTGAATGTCATTTCTGCCAGCGATGATAATGTGAATGTGGTACCCTACCGCGTCATGAATTTGAAGCTGGCCGCTGCCAGAAGTGAAAGCGACGCTGCCACCCCCATCGATCCCGGCGAATCGAAAATGCAGGGACGGGTGACCGTGGTATTTGAAATCGACTGAATAAAAAAAGCGCTCCCGACGAGGGAACGCTTTTTTATTGGGAAATCGGCTGTCCACTGATAAACGATAGATGATAGATGATAGATGATAGATGATAGATGTTTCACTGTACCACCAGTACACTAGATCACTAGTCCACTAGATCACTAGTCCACTAGCTCACCAGCCCACTAGTTCACCAGCCCACTAGCTCACCAGCCCACTAGCTCACCAGCCCACTAGCTCACCAGCCCACTAGCTCACCAGCCCACTAGTTCACCAGCCCACTAGTTCACCAGCCCACTAGTTCAACAGCCCACTAGCCCACTAGCTCACCAGCTCACCAGCTCACTACTTCCCCCATATCGATGGCGATGAAGCCGCTGGAGTAGGGTCCGATTTCATAGGGCGGGAAAACCAGGTAGAGATGGCTGTCCTTGCCGATGTAAAAAACATCGGGCAGCTTTTTCACGGTGTGATATTTTTCAAAAATGGGGATATTCCGTTCCCTGCACTGGATTTCAATCTGCCGGTTCACTTCTTCCACCGTAAGGTTTGGCATTTCCTTTTTCATGTCCTGCAGGGTGATTCGATGACCCAGGCCGTCGAAGTTCATGGGCACCGCATAGCTCATGGGGTGGGCCGCCCGGTCGGGGTAGGAGGATTCGATGAGGAGGAAGCTGGTGACGGGGCTGTCCTTCCGGTCCATGGCGGACTGCCAGTTGACCCAGCCGGAGGTTTTCCAGACTTCATTTCTTTTTTCAATGGCCTTGGTGAAACGGGCGGTTTCCACTTCCACCGCCGCGTTGATGCGGGCCCGCTTCAGCAGGTTTTCGTCTTTGGAAACGGGAATGTTCACGTTCATGGTGCCCTCCTGCCAGCCTTTGGTGGAAAAGGCCGGATTGGTGGGAAGCGGGGACGAAAGGCCGGGGCCCAGGGTCCATTCAGCTCCGGCGCTTCCTGCGGAAAAAGCCAGGAAAAGGGCCAGAGACAGCGCTGCGGTTTTCCATTTCATAGGGATTCCTCCTTTTTAGGGAAACACTGATTCATTCATAGAGTTTGCTTTTATAAGAATTTTCATGCACTGCTTCGTCATGAGGCTCCTTAAACAGCTCGAAATCATACTTTGCCGATGGGTACGGAGAAGATGCCTTCGCTGAACGGCGTCAGGTCGTCCTGCTGGTAAATGGCATAGACCACCCGATTTTTTCCTACGTAGAAATTGGTGGGAAGCTCCGTCACCTGATGATTGGGAAGGAGGGTGATGCCCTTCTTCTTGGCGGTGAGTTCAATGCACGCATTCACGTCAGCCACGGTGAGGCGGGGCAGCACCTGGGTGAGGTCGAAGAGGTCGCCGGCGCTGTTGAAATTGAGTCCTTTAGCAAAAGTTTTCCCGTGCTCATCACCGGAAGACAGCTTCTGCTCCACCAGCACGATGCTGGTAATGCCTTCGCTGTTGCTGATGAAATTGCCGATAAGCCCTTCATGCCATATCATCCAGCCCTCGGTGTACTTTGTCTCGTTGTCTTCCGAAATTTCTTCTGCAAACCTGTCCTTTTCCCTGGCGATGGCCGCATTCACCCGGCCCGCAAAATCTTCATTGCCCAAATGGGTGACCAGGTAGGGGCTGCGGAGGGTCATGGAACCCTGGTGGAAATCATCGGTGCGGAAGGCGCCGGATTTTTCCGACACCTTCGATGCCAGCCCCGGCCACAGGGAGGCCTCGGCACTCCCGACGCCGCCTAAGGAAATCAGAATGGCCGTCAAAACAGCAAGGCCTGCTTTTTTATAATTCATCATGGTACCTGCCCTTCTTCTCTTTTCTTTATTATACCCTAAAAAGGGCCGCTTGGCGGCCCGGGTTCAGAAGGTTCATAAGGTTCAAAGGGTTCAGAGGGGGTGGTATCGCCGCTTTTGGCGGCGATGAGTATATATGCCGCCTTGCGGCGGCGTGCGTTACGGGAGCGCTTTCCCGCCTCACCGGTCATTCTGAACGAAGTGAAGAATCTTGGTACGCGTGGACAATGTCTCATATTCCTTAAATACCGGTCGGCGGAAAGGAGTGGCTGAATGTAGAGGCAAGAGTAGTTAACAATTAACAGGGGAGTTGGCATGATACCTTTGGATTCATAAGCAAGAATCGCACTACGGTGATTAGCGGCCACGGCCGCTACCCCCTATCCCGCTTCGCGGGAATTCTCCACGGGAAAGCGTCTCACGTGGTTCTCAGGTCGCTTTCGCTCCCCTACGAACCGCGTTCGCTTGCCACCCCTATTCAGGGGGCAGAATAACTATCTCTATGTTTTCTGTAGAGTCATGTGGCACAATGCCCAGCATCCACTGTCTCACTATCCCACTGTCTCACTAGCTCACTAGCCCACTAGCTCACCGGCCCACCAGCTCACTAACTCTCACATTTCTACCATGCTGTATTTCCCGTCCTTTATTTTCATGAGGATCAGGTCCACCACGGGGTCTCTTTTTTCATCGAAGCTGAAGGTGACGCAGACGCCTTTGAAGTCCTTCATGGCTGCCAGGGCGCCCTTGATTTTCTTGTGGTCCGTGGTGGTGCCGGCCCGTTTCATGGCGTCCGCTGCCATGTATACGCCGTCGTAGGCGCTGGCGGCGAACTGGTCCGGTGCGTGGCCGTATTTCTTTGTGTAGGCGTCCACGAAGTTCTGCACCTTTGCATCCTTTCTATCAGCGGACCACATGGAGGACACGTACACGTTGTCCGCGGCGCTGCCGGCCATTTTGCCCAGTTCCGGGGAAACGAAGCCGTTGTCTCCCAGCACGGGCTGATTCATGCCCATTTCCCTCATTTTCTTCAGAATGCGAGAGCCCTCCTGGTAGTAGCTGCATACCACGATGACGTCGGGATTCTTTGTCTGGATATTGGTGAGCTGGGCGGAGAATTCGTTATCTTTGCTGCCGAAGGTTTCCACATCAACTATCTCTACCCCTTCGTCTTCCATGGTTTTCTCGAAATATTTCTGGGCTGTCACGTGCTGTTCATTGTCGTGGGCATACATGATGGCGGCGGTTTTATAGCCCAGGATTTTGTGGGTCTTTGTCACGGTCTGGGGAATATTTTTTGATTCGGGCACGGAGTTGCGGAAAATGCAGTCCCCCATGTCCGTGATGTTTTCCGCGGTGACCGAAATTTCCAGGGACGGCACTTTGGCATTCTGGATGATGGGGCCCGCCGCCTTGGCTTCGTTGGAGGTCATGGGTCCTATCAGAATAGACGCTTTGTCCTGGATCTGCTTTTTCGTGGCATTCATGGCTTCCGCCGGTACCGCCTTGGTGTCATCCACCATGAGGTCCATGGGGAAATCGCCTTTTTTATTGATTTCTTCCACCGCCAGGCGCACCCCTTCTTCTTCCG
Organism: uncultured Dialister sp.; assembly: GCF_900538805.1. GTDB lineage: Bacteria > Bacillota > Negativicutes > Veillonellales > Dialisteraceae > Dialister. The sequence continues at coordinate 11,023 of NZ_UPZP01000031.1, read as the reverse complement.
ATCTGCCGTAGGCCGCCGCGCCGCCGGTGAGGGCAGCGGTGAAGCCGATTTTCGCCGCATTCTTTGCACCGGAGGAAACGTTGTTTCCTCCCTTTCCTCCGCATCCTGCCATGCCTGCCATCATTACCGCTGCCATGGAGCAGATTCCTGCCATTTTCAATGCTTTCTTAAAGTTTTTCATTGGATTTCCTCCTCTTCTTCTTTCCTGCTCCATCAAAAAAGCCCCTGATGGAACGAATCATTCCACCAGGGGCGGATGAGTAAGCCGCGGTACCACCCTGATTTATCTCTTCTTAGAAAGCCGGCGGATGGATACAAAAAGTCCCTGCCCCATTTCGGGACAGGGGCATGACTGCGGTACCACCCTGCATTGTACTTTCCTTTGTCCGTAACGGGGACTGCCGCCTTCACTACTTTCTTCGCTCCGGTGCTCAAGGGAGAGTTCGTCTCATGCTCCATACCGGCTTGCACCATACGCCGGCTCTCTGCCATGGCCTTCATCAGACTTTATCCCAATCATCGCTTTTTGTAACTTGAAATAGATGATACAGGTTTTTATCTATTCTGTCAATCGGATGTTTACTGTATTTATTTTCTGTATGCAGAGAGCTTTTTATGATTCTGCGGAATATCAGCCTTCCCGGCGGCCTGCTTTCAGGCGCTTCAGGATTTCCCGTCCGATTTCCTGGTTCAAATAGGCGTAGCAGTAGGCATTCAGGATGAAAACCAGTCCCAGCATCACCATACCGGAGGTGGTGAACACCGCCTTACCGGGGTCCGGGTCCAGATGAAATACATAGGACAGGGGCTTCCACAGCCACTGAATCATGGCCACAAACCGGTCGATGGCGCTGGTCAGGGCATCCGCAATGCCCAGCACATAAATGGACACGGCGATTTTATAGGACATTTCCACCACATAGGCCAGGGCAGTGAGGTGGAGGGTCTTGGCAAAGGACAGCTTATGATGGAAGCCGTAGCCCATGGCCAGTCCCAGGGCCGCCGCATAAAAGGCGGTGGTGAAACCGATTTCCGGCCCGCCCATGATATTCACCAGAAAGATTTCCGCAAGGCTCGTCCCCAGGCCCCACTTCATGCCATGGAAACTGCAGATCACCGCAATGGGCACCGCCGAGGTGAGCATGGTGATAAAAACAAAAAAGGGCGCCAAGAGCTTCAGCAGTACCAGCAGCGCCGCAATGGCTGCAGCCGCTGCTGCTTCCGTGAGGTATTTCGTTTTTTGTACAGATGCGTTCACTGTTCCTTATCCTTTCCAAAAGAAGCGGCCAGCGCTTCCTTTTCCTTCTTTGTTTTCTGCTTCATATGCCATTCCAGGGAACGGGCTTCGTGCTCCGTAGGAAACATGCGGTACCACACCAGTTTCACCGGCAGCCGGCTTCTGGTGTAGCGGCTCCCCTTCCCGGCATTATGGGTTTCTATCCGTTTTTCCAGGTCATCCACCGTGAATCCGGTGTACAGGCTGCCGTCGCCGCACCGGACCATGTAGGTGAAATATTTCCTGCCCTCAGAACCACTCATTGATCCAGTTCTTCTGCTTTGGCAGGAGGGCGTCGGTGAAGGAGAGAGCCCTTTCCTGTTCCTTTTCATCGGCGGTGAGCCATTTGATTTTTTCCAAGCGGGAAAGTTCTGAAAGGTCAGCGGCCCCCATGAAAAGCTCTGCCAGGCTGCCTGCATTGATACAGAAGGAGGGCTCCGGTATATCCTCTCCCAGACGGACGCCGGAAATTTCCTCAATGTGGCATTTCAAACTGTAGAAAACGTCCTCCTTCAGGGCGCTGATTTTGCCGTCCGCCGCCCGAAGGACATAAATGCCGCTGTTATCGGGGAGGAAGGAATCCACCAGCTGGAAGGCAATGGAACCGTCCAGTCCTTTGCCGCAGGAGAGGCCGTCAAAGGCGGTCACCGGGTCGGTGAGACGGGAAAGCATGTAGGGGAAGGAACGGTTTTTGATATAGGTATGTTCCGCCCCGTCTTCCCAGTAACGGAAGGATGTGTCATCTAAAGGTTCATACCAAATGCATTCATCCATAGAGCCCCGGTGGCCTGCCATGAAGGCATAGAGCCCCTTCCGCCCGCTTTCATTGGCAAAGGCCATTTCCGTCACAATCATGCTCCGGTCGTTAAGACTGTAGAAAAGATAGCCGGCGGGCCCCTTTTCATCATACACAAGGGCAATGTACCCATCCTTCAGCTGCCCTTCGATATGGGACCGCCAGGATGCTTCATCCCGCAGGGTGAAACCGTTTCTTTCCTTCGTGTAAATTTCATACACAGAGGCCAGATCCTGCCAGCCCTCGACTCCCGTGAGCACCCGGCAGGCAAAGGCCTTCTTTCCCAGAGGTGCAAGATGCTCCGGTGATGATTTCCGCTCCCACTGGTGCACAAAGAAACCAAATCCCATGGGCAGATAATAGGAAGCCGCCGACGGCATGAGGATGACAAAGGGCTTCCCTTCATTGGCCGCCATATGGAAGGCCCCCCGGAGAAGCTCCGACGCATACCCCCTCCCCCGGCAGGCCGGATGGGTGGCTACGCCTACGATGTAATCGGTGTCAAAGGACGCGCCCCTCACACTCATCCGATAGGGCCGGCGGTGCAGATCACAGGCCGCCTGCCCTTTCTCTTCTCCCAGAAGCACCGTCTCCGGCGTATAAAGCTCCTGGAAATACCACTGGAAAAAGGGGTCCGACGGCTTTTCAAAACAGTAGGCCCAGAGGGCTTTCACTTCTTCTGCGTCGGAAGCAGAAGCTTTTCTGATTTTCATGGATACCTCCTTTGGGGCCGCTTCGCGGCCCTGCGCCCTTCAGGCGTAAAGTTTCTAAAGTTTGACGGGGCTTCGCCCCGAAGGTTGTGGTATCGCCCTGTCGGGCGAAGATTATGGTCCCCTGTCAGCAGCGCCCCTCCTGCATATGGGAATCATGCTCCCCATCTCAAATGACTCTCAAAAGCAGCCCTATTTCTTCAGCACCACATCAAATTTTTCTGTCAGATGGTCCGGGTTATAGCCCATTTTCGCTTCCCGAAGGCCGGGAACGCCCAGGTCCTCTTCCCGGTTTACAAATTCCGTATCCGCAAATTCGTGGAGCAGGAAATCACGGTTGATGGCCTGGTAAAGGCCGCGGATATTGGGATTGGCCTTTTCAAAGATGATGTGGGCCATCTTTTCATTCACCAGATCTCCATTGGTAAAGGCCTCCACCTTGCCGTAAATGCGGATGATGGCCCCCTTCACGCCCAGGGCATCCCAATTGTCGAAGCACACCTTCATGGCCTCTTCTTCTTCCTCAATGTCTCCATGCCGGAGGAACCATTCGTGAATGCCGGCCTTGGCGTCTTCCATATTATCCTTTGTAATGGATTCATACTGATAATCGGAATACTGACGCAGGAAGGAATTCAGGTGATTCTTTTTCATGCGCAGCTTCTTGCCGGGCAGCGTAATCATGTCCGATGTGCGGTACACATATTCCTCATTGTCCCGGTCCTCGATGAAATCGTATTTCCCGGGGCAGAGCCTTTCAATCTGCTCTACCACCCAGCGGGACGCGGATTTCAAACGGAACTCCATGCCCGCCTTGTCCAGCTCTGCATGAATCAGGTCAAGGCCGTGCACGAAATCCTCCTCTTTGTGGGCAAAGGGAGGCAGGAAAAACATATCCTTTCCCTTTCCTGCGCGGATGAAAAGGATATCATCCTGCACCGCCCACTTCGTATCGTGGGCCTGCTGCCAAAGGAAAAGGGTATTAAAAGTGCAGTCAATCTGCTCATAATGATGAATGCGGAAGAAACCGTCAATGAGCGGCTTGTCTTCTATGCGAAACGATTTAAATTCTATGATGTCCATCTCCTTGATAAATGATGAACAGGATAACTCCTGTAATACATTTAATTTTTTGAATACTATACCTTAACATTGTACCACAGCGGGGCAAGGGGAAAAAGGGGAAAGGGCCGCGAAGCGGCCCAGGTTCAGAGGTTCAGAGGGTTCATGGACACGCCTGCGGCGTGAGGGTTCATAAGGTTCATAAGGTTCAAAAGGTTCAGAGGGTTCAAAGGGTTCAAAGGGGAAGGTTGACGGCCCTCCGGGCCGAGGGTTGTGGTATTGCCGCTTCGCGGCAAAGCCAAACAACCGCGCCTGCGGCGCGATGGAATACCCGCCTTTTGGTGCTTCGCACCACTTCGCCTAAAGGGAAGCATGTCACTGGATTTTCGGGTCGCAATGCTCCCCTACATCCTCTGCTGTCACTGACTCCAGTTCCTTTGCCACCCCGGAGGGGGAAGTCTGCTCTATGCTTAACATTTATCTCATACGTTATGAACAGCATTTTGGAGATTGGCCACTTCCGGGCACAGCCCGGTTGTATGGTTTTCCACTGCATAGCCAGCGCTGCCGCCGCAGGCGGCATACAACACTCCCCTCTGAACCAGCCCGCTCTGTGGGCGGAACCGGAGGCCTTCAGGGGCGCAGCCCCAGCAAGGCCTTGAACCCGGGCGCCGAAGGCGCCTGAACCCTCTTGCAGTCGGGAATACAGCCGAGCGCCGCTTCTGCCCTCCATGCCAAAAAGGGCAGACACCGGAGTGCCTGCTCTTTTCATCAAAGGAAAGTATAAATTTCTATCAAGCAAAGGGAACCCATTTGCCGTCTTTAACCTGGAGAACGTCCAGATCCATCTTGGGATCTCTGTGTTCATCGAACTGGAACTTGCCGGTGGCTCCTTCGAAGTCCTTAATCTGTGCCAGGGCATCGCGGAATTTCTTTCTATCCGTGGTGCTGCCGGACTTTTCGGCGGCTTCGTGCATAACGTAGATGGCATCGTAGGCCTGGGCGGAGAACTGGTCCGGTTCATGGCCGTATTTTTCCTTGAAGGCCTTGCGGAAATGCTGTGCCTTTTCGGTCTGTCTTTCAGCGTTCCAGGGGGTAGCTACCAGGGTGCCCTCGGCAGCGGCGCCGGCCTGTTCAATGTATGCCGGGCTGTTGAAGCCGTTGTTGCCGATGATGGGCTGTTTCATGCCCATTTCACGGGCCTTCTTGACGATGAGGGCGCCTTCCTGATAGAGGCCTGCAATGCAGATGACATCAGGGTTGGCAGCCTGGATCTTGGTGAGCTGGGCGGAGAAATCGGTGTCCTTGTCGGCGAAGGTTTCGGTGTCGATGATATCGATGCCCATCTTCTTGAAGAGTTCTTCATAAATGCCATGTTCCCCTACCATCTGGTCGTTGTTGTTGGAGTACATGATGGCTACGTTCTTGAAGCCCAGCTTGTCATGGGCCTTCTTAACGGTAATGGGGATGGCCATTTTACCGGGGATGGCGTTTCTGAAGATATAGTCGCCAAGGTCCGTGATGCCGGGGGCCGTGGTGCCGGTACCGAAAGCAACGACCTTGGACTGCTGGGCAATGGGGCCGGCAGCAAACATGGAGCCCGAAAGGGTCGGTCCTTCAATGGCAAGAACCTTATCCTGCTCAATGCACTTCTTCATGGCATTGATGGCTTCCGCCTTCACACCCTTGGTATCGTAGGTCTTGAGGTCGATTTTCATCTTCGTATTCGGGTTGTTGTTGATTTCTTCAACCGCCAGTTCCGTGCCGTCCTTCATGGCCTGTCCATAGGCAGCGGCGGGGCCGGTGTAGGCGCCCAGGAAACCGAACTTCACGGTCTGCGCTCCATTGGCATTGCCGCCTGCTTTCTTGTCACCGCCGCATCCTGCAAAAGCACCTGTGATTGCTGCTGCTGCCATGATTGCTGCCATACCTTTTAACCATTTCTTCTGCATAATGAAAACCCCTTTCCTTTGACCTTTCCTGTTCTTTGAATTTTTCGGATGAAATATAGGATTTTTCCAACTTCTGATGGATGCATATGGATGAAAGCAAAAAGCCCCTGCCGGCAGCTTAAGCTGCCGGCAGGGGCGGAATATCCGCGGTACCACTCTGATTTGTCTCTTCTCCCGCCGTATAATGATAGAATGATAGAATATTCTCCCCCAAAACAGAACGCCCCTACCTCCAGCCTGCGCCGGAGATAGGGGCGAATATTTCGCGGTACCACCCTACATTATACTTGCGGTTCCTTATTCGTAACGTGAATGGACGTTCCTGCTTACTATATTCGGCAGAAAAGCTCTCGAGTGACTAACAGTATGCCCCCGTCTACCGGTTTTCATCGTCCACCGGCTCTCTGCAAGATCAAAAGCACCCTTTTTCTCGTTCATCGCTTTGTATATGTTTCGCTTTCAGAAGCTTGTAGAAATGATAACGCCGGATTTCTATTTTGTCAAGAGGTTTTTTATGGGCCCCTTTGCGGCCCGGGTTCAGAGGGTTCAGAGGGTTCAAAGGGTTCAAAGGGTGGTGGTGGCGGCTCCGCCGCAATTTTATAACCGCCGGAGGCGGCTTATATCATGGCGCCGAAAGGCGCCGTACCTCGCCAGCGCAGCGATACTATATAACTCCCTCTGAACCAGCCCGCTCTGCGGGCCGAACCTGAGGCGCCCAGGGCGTCAGCCCGGCGGCGTCTTGAACCCGGGCGCCGAAGGCGCCTGAACCCTCTTGCTTTCGGGGATACAGTTTTCCCCCATCGCCCCTTGAGTGCAGCGAACACAACCCTTTTACACAACCTGCCGCGCCAGCGGCGTCCCTTTGTCATCTCACTCTTCCTCCAGATGAAAGAGCTTCTCCATCTCTTCATCGGCAATGATTCTGTCATTCTTTACATCCCTGTGGGCCAGGAGCTTTTCCACGTGGTCCTCCACCGTATGCCGGAGGAGGGCTTCCGGGTCCATGCCCCGGAGTATGAAGAAATAGAAGGGATTCTCGTCAAGCCTCACGCCGATACCGTACATCACAGCCGCCACGTGCTTGCACATAAGGGCCCAGTCGGGGCAGCTGCAGTCGAATCGGATTTCCCGGGCCGTGGGAAAAAGGGCTCCTTCTTCGGTGAGAAGGGTTTCCAGGGACTTAGGAAATTTCCCTTTCACCAGTTCTTCCAAACTGTCCAGCTCCCTGCTGCAGAGGGCGGATACTTTTTTCATTTTCGTCTTTCCCAGGGGGCTCACTCTGATTTCCACCTCGTAGGGGCGGCTGCGGCTGCCCTGCACCAGGGCGCTCACCTTTCCTTCGCCGATGACAAGGTCAATGACGGCGCCGTTTCTCACGTAGGAGCGGCCCCTCGGCAGGCGGTTCTCATAGTCCAGGTACTGCTCCATGTTTCTGCACCAGGCTTTGCCCCACCAGGTGCGGCAGATGGTGCGGCCGGGCACAATGACAGGAGCCAGATGGCGCCCTTTTCCTTCCGCTTCACGGAGCGCTTTTCTCGCTTTCTCCCGAAGCTCATCCACGCTCATGGAAGAGTAGAAATCATCAGACCAGCTCACGATTCATCATCTCCTTCCCCGCTGTCCAGTTTCAGAAGATCCATCAGTTCCTTATCTGAAAGCTCCGTAATCCAGGCTTCTCCGCTTCCCACGGCTTCCCGGGCCAGTTTCTTTTTATCCTCGATCATGTCATTGATTTTTTCTTCCACCGTGCCCTGGGAAACAAATTTATAAACCATGACATTCTTCTTCTGTCCGATACGGTAGGCCCGATCCGTGGCCTGATCTTCCACCGCCGGGTTCCACCAGCGGTCAAAATGGATGACCGTGGACGCTTTGGTGAGATTCAGCCCCGTACCGGCCGCTTTGAGGGAAAGAATCATAAAAGGAATATAGCCTTCTCCGTTGAACCGATCCACCAGTTCCATCCGCTTCTTCACCGGCGTGCCGCCATGGATGATGAGCCCCGGCCTGCCAAAAACCGCCGTGAGAAAGCGGGAAAGGGGCTCCGTCATTTCCCGATACTGGGTAAAGATGAGTACCGGCTCACGCCGTTCGTGAAGAGTTTCGCAGATTTCACGAAGCCTCATAAATTTTCCGCTGTCCTCCGGCTTGAAGCGGTCCTGCCCCAGGAATTCATCGGGATGGTTGCATATCTGCTTCAGCTTGGCCAGGGCCGTGAGCACCATTCCCTTCCTTCGGATGCCGCCGTTCTTTTCTTCCTTCAGCATTTTGGACAGTCTTTCCAGCTCGCCCCGGTACAGGGCGGTCTGTTTGATGGAAAGGGGCACGTATTCCACCATTTCCAGTTTGTCCGGCAGGTCAGAAATGACACTCTTGTCCGTTTTAAGGCGCCGGAGCACGAAGGGGCCCGTCATCTTCCGAAGCGGTTCATAGCCCCTTTCCTCTCCGGAGAGTCCTTTTACAAAACGGAGAAAATGCATGCGGCTTCCCAGAAGGCCGGGATTCAGGAAATCGAAAAGGGACCACAGGTTGAGCAGGTTATTTTCCACCGGCGTTCCGGTCATGGCCAGCCTGCAGGCAGCGTGAAGAGCCTTCACCGCCCTGGTCTGGCGGGTATTGGGATTCTTGATATTCTGCGCTTCATCCAGGATTTCCGCATCCCAGTCCACCGTCTTTAATTCCTCCAGACGCTGGGCCATGCCATAGGTGGTCATGGTAAGAAAGGTATCCGGATGGCCCGCTTTTTCCTTCATTTCCTCCGCCTTTTTCCCGTGAAGAAGGGTGTAGGAAAGGGAAGGGGCAAAGCGGCTGATTTCCTTTTCCCAGTTGCCCAGAAGGGAAGCCGGCACGATAAGAAGACACCGGGCCGCCGGGTTCTCCATGCGCATCTTTTCCAGATACGCCAGTACCTGCACCGTTTTGCCAAGACCCATATCATCGGCCAGGCACATGCCGAATCCAAGTTTTGAAAGGGTGCAGAGCCACTTGAATCCTTCCATCTGGTAGGGGCGCAGAGATGCCTTGCATGTTTTGGGCAGGGAAATCCGGCCGATGGCGGAAGGATTCTTCATCATGCGAAGCATTTTGGAAAGCCAGGTGCCCGGCACATAGCTCACATCGCCGCCTGTTTCCTTTCCTTCCATCTGCAGGGCTTCCCGGAAGGTCACCGCTCCGCCCAGTTTCTCCATTTTTCCCAGCAGCTTTGCCAGACGGTCATGGTCTACCTCCACCCATTTTCCCTTGATGAAGGAAAGTCCCTCCGTTTCCTTCATGAGGCGGTGAACATCGGCCATCGTCAGCTTGACGCCGTCCACGGATAGTTCTGGACGAAGGGACAGGATGGTATCAAGACCCAGGGGCTCCGCCGCACTGCCGCCCAGGGAGACGGAAATGGAGGGCCTGCTCCTCCCATTCTTCCACCAGTTTGGTATGCGGCAGTAAATCCCCTTTTCCTCCAGAAGAGGCACGGCCTTCAGAAAATGCCAGGCCTCCTCTGCGGTGACGCCGAAGGGATGAAGGATGGTGCCGTCCTCCACGAAATCGGAAAGGCGGGGCATAATATCTGCCGCCTTATTCAGGGAAGACAGGAGACGGATTAATTTCTCCCGGTCCTTTTTATATTCCTCCAGTGCATAGTACAGAGGCATCTGCCGGGCTCTCCCCTCCCGGTCAAAGGTGGCATAGGTGGCCAGGAAGGCAAAGGGGTAGATTTCATCCGACCTGTTTTCCACCAGATGGAAATAAATCCGGTCCGGCAGGGACACCCCTTTCTTTTTTGAAGAAATATAGGCCTCCACGGTGCCGTCAAAGTGATGGAAATCCCGGTGGAACGCTTCATTCAGCTTTCCCTCTGCCAAAGAAAGCCAGTCCCCATCGACCCATTCCATGCCAAGGACATAGGGCAGTGCAGAAAGCAGGCTTTTCTTTTCTTCCTCCGGAAGGGACACTTCCAATTTCCCTTTAAGAAAAGGAAAGAGCGGCGACGTCAGAAGCACATGGTCAAAGGAAGAAGCCAGACGGTAAAGAAAAGAAAAGGAAGGACTGCCTTCTCCTTTCTCCTGGAATCCCAGATCATAGAGAGCCTGCCAGCGGTCTGCCTCGAACCTTTCCTTCCATGTTTTCATGGCAGGAGACAGCTCTATTTCATCGCCTTCATCCACACGAAAGCCCTTTTCCGTGAAGATGAAAGACAGCTCATTCGATGTACTCATGATAGACTCCCTTTACTGTAAAAAATATTCCATACTATTTTTCCGATTTCCCGCCCAGCCGCCGGTGCGGATGGTAAAGCTGCCAGCCATAATGGATGGCGGCCACCCGGAGAAGGAGCACCGCCATAAAGGCAATCCAGGACACCAGGGAGAGGGGCAGGAAGCCGTGAAGGATGCACATGAGAAGCCCGCCGGCCACAGAGGCGATGGCGTACACATCCATGTAGAGCACCACCGGCATGCGGCGGGCCATCATATCACGGATGACCCCGCCGCCTACGGCGGTAATGAGCCCCAGCATGGTGGGCAGCACATATTCATGGGAGGGCCAGGCATAAAAGGCGGTGAGCACGCCGGTTACCGTAAAGGCAGAGAGGCCGATGGTATCGGAAATATGGTAGAAAAAAGAAATAATCACCTTTCCTCTTTTAGGAATGCGGAAAAAGGGGTAGAGAAAACTGACTGCCAGAGCCGTGCCGATGGACACCAGAAGACTCATGGGATGAGTCAGGGCCGACGGCGGGATAATGCCGCAGAGCACATCCCGGATCATACCGCCCCCTACGCCGGTCATCACCGCCAGCACCGTAATACCGAAGATATCCATGCGCCGGTAAAGGCCTACAATGGCACCGGAAAAGGCAAAGGCTATGGTGCCTAATATTTCAAAAATCATCCAGGTAACAGACATGGGAATGCCTCGCTTGTTTTAAAAGGATGCGACCATTGGGTGCAAGGGTTCAAAGGGTTGTGTAGAAAGGTTATTAGGTTTGACCGGCCTGACGGCCGGAGGGTTCTTAGGTTTGACGGCCCTTTGGGCCGAGGGTTGTGGTGGCGCCAAGGGGCCGCTGCGCGGCCCGGGTTCAGAGGGTTCAAAGGGTTCAGAAGGTTCAAAGGGTTGTGGTGGCGGCTTCGCCGCAATTTTATAGCCGCCAGAGGGAGGGTGTAAAATTCCTTGTGTAAATTAGATTCCTATTAATAAACCTGACATTTTTGACCTTACACGGAAGCCGTTT
>NZ_UPZP01000030.1 GCF_900538805.1 uncultured Dialister sp. | reverse complement strand
GAATAAAACACGATGTGCGTTATTGCGGTATAAAGCTTATGAAAATGAAAATATAGTGGAAACGGGCACTCCACTTATGTTCCGTGCCTTCCCTTTCCACTATGAGCAGTTTTAAATAAGTACATGAATTTCAGAGAAGCCGGATATTGAAAACTTCCATTGGAACTCTGAAACATTCAAAGGTATACGCATTATCTATAACTGTATCCATATTTCTGTACATATCAAGATACGCATTTGTGGATATTATTTTTTAAGTGAAGAATCGTTCCTGGCCGATTGACCAGAACGTTTCTGCTTTGTCTCTCTCTTTTTCAAAGGAGGGAGTTTGTATTTCTGTAAGACAGCATCTACATCCTTTCGGATTGAGAACATGCTTACCGACTGCCTGTAAAGATTTCCGGAAACACTTACTCTATTGAAAATGATATGCACATGAGGATGGAGACAATCATTTCCTTTGTAGTGGATAGCGCAGAGTCCCTGATAATCCGGTGGTACTATTTTGTGGGCGATTTCCTGTGTTACCTCCCGCATGAATGGAAGTGTGAGTCTTGGATCTGGAGTATCAGTCTTGTCAAAGCTGAAGATATAGTGTTTGTAAGGATGAACAGGAGTTCGTGGATAATATTTCTGAACCGCTTCCATTTCTTTTACAGCAAATTGTGGATTAGAACCAATTGCGAAGATCACTTCATCAGATGTCTTGGCAGGATTGCGAAGATAAGCGACCATCTGCTCAAAGGTTTTAGGGGTTCCGGTGATAGCTTTAAGAATTGACATTTTTTCCTCCTTTAATTATGAAACTATTTCTCAGTTGCCTTGATTAACAGATGGGAAAGGTTTGTCATGACTTCCTGTTTTGCGGGGAAATCGTTGCCTTCTAACAGGCAATAGATTTTATAAGCCGTTTTGGCAATATCAGGGAAACTGTTGTTTACGACGATATTATCTTGCAAAAGCTTTGACTTTGTGAAACTTGAAATATTGGGATATGGAGTCCCTTCTTGAAGCCTCTTGATTTTTTCCTTTTCCTCCTTTGTCAGACGGATGTGAATGTCAGTCATAAGTTCCTTCGTGTTACGTCTTTTTACCATTTCTATTTTCCTCCATAAAAAAATTTCTCCAACGAGTATTCTTTGGGAAACCGGCCTAAAGGCAAAATCAGATTTACTCTATTTTCCATTACAGTAATGTTGTGTTAGTTGTAAAAGATAACAGTTCTTGTCAAAGCTGGAGTGATTTTTCTGGGTTTCATTGTACCTGGCTTATCCTGGCTTATAATGAACAGGCTCTCTTTAAGTCCGTGCTGTCCACCCTGTCCGGCGTAATAAAAAAGGAGTCAGGCCTATTAATAAGGCCTTTTTTTATGTGGACAAGGCGGACAGGGTGGACGGTGAGGACAGATTCTATTTTATCTGCATAGCTCGTGCGTATGAGAAAAGCGCCATGAAAAAATGATTCAGGAAGAATGACTGACCAGATTAATTTTTAGAGTTTTGGCATATGCCTTTAAGGGCAATCTAGGCATGCTATAGGATGGGATGGTACATATAATGAAATAAAGATATATTTGTTGTTTCCACTATAGAAAGGAGAAAGCATTATGAAAGTCAATGCAGTGAGTGATGGTGAGGTCGTGAAGGAAAGCCTATCTACCGGGTATCTTATTACACTACCATCTGGCAAACCTGATGGGTTCTGTACACCAAATTTTGTCAATGGCTCAGGGAGTAGCGATGTCATGGTTATCCGTGATGGAGCTTCTACTCAGGGAAGTGAACATGATTACTCTGGGGAGGAAATAGTTATCTCCATGCCTGATACAGGAAGGAGTCTAGATATGAAAGGATTAACCGAGAAGAATCCTGAAATTACCGATTCAATTGTCAATGGTTCGAGACGTAGCGATATCAAGGTTATCCGTGATAGAGGTTTTACCCAGGAAAGTGAACATGATTCCTCTATTGGCAATGGTTCGAGACGTAGCGATATCAAGGTTATCCGTGATAGAGGTTTTACCCAGGAAAGTGAACATGATTCTTCTGAGGAGGGAAGAGCGGTTCCCATGACTGGTAAGGGTGGGCGTTTTGGGACAGACATCCTGAAAACACTTATCAATAATCAGACTGAGCCTGAAATTTCGGTAGAGGATGATATTGAACTTAAGAGTTTATTATCAAGAGGAGAAGTGGAGGAAATCACCAAAACTATTTATGGGCTGCCTGGAGTTGGCTACTACAAATCAAGAAAAAATCGTGCAGTCCGCATCTCCAATTTCACAATCTTTTCAATCTCCAAAACGAACGTTATCAATGCCAATGAAGAGCAGGAAATAGAGACTACGTTTCAATTTGGATATACTGATGAAAATACTGATAAACGCTATGAGTTATCCATACCCTTAAAAGAGACAATGAACTTGCAGACGCATATAGAGCAGGGATATCCCGATTGCATGGTTTATATGGATTTGGTAGGGAATGCCAAAGGGCTTTTCAAACAAATTGTTTCAACGCTTTATCGTAGGATTGCTCCTATACCGGCTTCAACTGTATATTCCTTCTCCGGCTGGAGCCCTCTAATTGAAGGACGCCGTTTTTACCTCCATGGAGGTCGGCCCGATTGCAGGACAGAAATCGAACTCCCGCCACTTGATCCTGCAAAAGACGCTATGATGATAAAGGAAGCAATGAAGATTGCTAATGTTGCAGATAAATCAGTGATTAGGCCACTCATTTGCTACCAGATTGAGTCTTTCCTTTCTGCGCCGTTTGAAGATGCGGGATTTCCAAACCGACACTCCTTGATGATGGTAGGATCAACAGGATCGGGGAAAACGTCATTGGCTCGTGTGATTTTTGCACCATTTCAGCCTACAGGAATCCATAGCTTTCGAGATACTACCGCCTCATTCCGCCACAGTGTTGAAAATGCAAGGGATAACGTTTTCCTCCTGGATGATTTCTTGCAGGAAGGAAAACGGTCAAAAGTCACGGAAAACAAGGAAAAGTTGTGGAAGTTGGTACGTGCATACTCAGATTCTACCTTCGGGGCCAAATATAAAAACAGCAAGGGAAATTACGAAACAACTGTTCGAGGTGGATGCGTCTTTACTGCAGAAGAGGAGCCAACAAGTGAAATGGAATCGGCCAGTCTGCGCTATATTAAGGTCCCATTTCATGAGATCAACTGGGAGTCTTTGACGGAGTTTCAGACAAATCCAGAAATATTCAAGGTCTTTTATGCGGAAGTAATTGGATTTATTGAACGGCATTATGCAGACATCGTCGATTATATAAAACAAAATTTCCGTAATGTCAGGGATGAATATAGCAAACGGTTGAGGAAGAACAGAATGGCCGATACAGCGGCAGATTTGTGTCTTTCTTCTCATGTTTTGGCTCAATTTTTGAAGGATAAAAACATATGGACGGAAGAAACTGCCAAGGTATGGGAATCCGAAAACAAGGAAATCTTTGCACAACTGGCTGAAGGAAATGAGAAATCGTCACGCAACAGAAATCCAATCACTCGTTTCCTCAGGACACTTTTGGACATGGAGGCAAGAAAGAAATGCCACTTTGCCTGTAACATTGATGAATACGTTAATCATACGGAGGAGTACATTGGGTATTGCTGTCAGGAGGTTGGTACAGGAAAGAGGTTGTTGATGCTGCAAGAATCAGAGGCTTACCACTGTGTAACCAATGAGCTTGAGAAAGTTGATGACTACTTGAATGTGAGCTTAACTACTGTAGTTTCCAAATTAAAAAGAATTGGACTGTCAAAGTGCGATGCAGGATCAAATCTTAAGCGTCCTCCTTCTAAGATTCCAGGAAGGGCCAGAATGTTGTGCCTGAAAATGGATGAGGTTGAAAGATACCTGCAGAAAGAAGAGAGCATATCTACTTCCGCCACATAGTGGTTTGTACTCCGTCAATAAGACAAGGGAAAATAATGAATTTGCGGCTCGCCTGACAGTCGGGCCGCTTTTTTATGTAGGTCAGTTATGTCCTTACTCGAAAAGAGGCACTTGGCCTTGGAATACTTCTGAAAATTTTGATTGTAAGCCTCAATGGCGTTTGCGGTGTAAATCAGATTCTTGAGCTCCTGCAATAGGTCGTAGTAGGTTGACAGTTCGGACCAGTTATCCCTCCAGAGGCGGATGACTCATGGGTAGTGTTTTCCTCACTGCCCTTGAGAAGTATCCAAAGCCAGCTCTGCTCCCTCATGGATAGAGGCTTGGTAAATCGGCTTCATGCTCCTTCCCACGGCATGCCTGTCCTTGAATCACCAGTTTGAAACAGTTCCGGAGCTGGTGCACAATGCAGCGCTGGATGAGGGAGTTCGGGTAGACGGTCTGGATGGCCTGTAAAAGACCTTTAAGCCCGTCTACGGCGAAGAGGAGCACATCCTCCACTCCTCTGAACTTAAGAGAGTCCAGGATAAGTGCCCAATAGCTTGCTCTCTCGGCATTGCCGGTCCCTATTTTCAGCACCTCACTCTGCCTGAAGAGGTTGACTCTGATGGTGGAATAGTTGGCTTTCTGGATGATACGATCGTATTCACGGACGTTGAAATAAGCGGCATCCATGTATACGTAGGCATATATCCGGCGCAGTGGGCAGTTCTGCCATTCCATGAACACAGGGATGATGGCATCAGCGATTTCGGACATAGTCTGGGCGGGTAGAGCAATCTGATTCCATCTACTCGACTAGACAATTATAAATTTTTGAAAGGAGCTATGGCTTTATGTCTGAAGCAGATTGGGCTAGTCAAGACATTTAAGGCATAATATACCCAGATGAAGAAGTTATATGAACACGGTTGAAATTGGCGACCTGGTCATCTTCCAAATCGAAGTTCACTACTTATCACCTTGTTTATGTTAGGAGGAAAAAATATGGCTAATGAAAAAGAACAATTACAGGAAATAACCCGGCCGAAAAAAAGAATTATGGCAGTTGCCGGGAGTAATGGTTGCCTGATAACGGATAACCCAAATGAGGTCATGATGGGGATGGCACTTTTTGATAATCTTGTTGCCAAAGAGTTCGCTGATGAGGAAGCAGCTAAAAAGTATGCCTTTTCCCATTATGTGGAGCAAAAACTGAATAGCGAAAATACGATCTTTGGAGTGGGACTGCATTTTCCCAAGAAGTTTGCTATCAATCAGATTTGGCTTCCTGAGAATCTTTCTGTGGAGAGAGAGACCATGCTAAAAAGATATCTTGAAAAATCAGACAAGCTTGAGCATATTTCATCGGATGAGACGAAACAAAAATAAGGGATAAAAAGCGGGTAAACGCAATAGGTGGTTGGAAATTTCGTTCGTTCCCCGATTTCAGACAGGGTCGTTTGGGTTGAAATCTTCCTTTTCCCTATCTATGCAAAAAGGAGCGTTTGGTTAAAAGCTATTTAAAATTTGCATTTCCTCAAATTTTGGTTGAGAGTGTCCTAGGTGTATGGTACCATACACCTAGGATGTTTTTTTATGTGCAACTGCCCGTTGAGGGCTTCCTATGCTTCCGAGAAAACGTACCGGGTGACGGAGACGGAATTGGGACAGCTAGAGAACAACATAACCGAGCTGCAGAAGGTGAACGCAGAACAGAAGAAGAACTCGGAAACGCTAAAGACAGAGCTGACGGAATCACAGACCAACTTGAAGAAGGCAGAAACGGAATCAGTGAGGCTCAGCGAACAGCTGACCGGCTTGAGGAAAACAGCGACAGAGCAGGAAGCCTTATTGGAGAAAGCCAATCAATCCTTAGCGGAATACGCGAAAGAGGAGAAGAAGGAAAAGGAGAGACTTAGACTGCAGCGGGACCTGGGCTGGGGTGTGGCCATCCTGGCCGCCGTGGCCTATATAAAGAAATAGAAATAGCCCTATGGAGGTATATGGCTTCTGTAGGGCTTTTTCTGTTTTTATCGATACATTGACTTGCTATTATCTGCCTTTAGAGTGATATATATATACAAGAAAAGGGGAAACACCCCAAAGAAAGAGAGGAAAACAACATGAGAACAATTATTGAACTGAACGGCAAGAAAATCAGCAAGAAAGCAGCAAGCGAAAAATTCGGCAAAGAGGAAATGGACAGAATGATTCGCGAAGCAAAGGAAGCCTTCGCCGAAGACCCATTAGAAGAAACCAGCTGGTGGATGGGCGAGGGGATGCTTAGCATAACCTTCAGGTAAACAACATCAAGGGCCGGAAAGCGGCCTTTTTTTTATTTATCTAAATTTAGCACGAAGGCCGGCCAGGGTTATATCAATATCGAATGGGTTCTTCTTATCGGCCACTATTAAGATATAATATAAGATATATGTATAAAGTACGGAGAAAGCGGTAGCATTATGTCAGGAGGTTTGGGGGAATGAATCGGGCGAGTGATATTGCCAAAATCATAGGCTGCACGAAAAGTAATGTCTATTATTTATTGAGGAAAGGGCATATCAAGAAAACATATACTGATGATGGCTGGATTGTGACAGACGAGGCTGTTCAAGAATATCTGAAGAGCCGAAAACCTAACAGATTCACATTGCAAAAGGGACAGAAGATAGGTTATTGGACAGTGCTTGAACCAAGAATTTATGGAAGTGATAGGTACATAGCACGATGCCAATGTGTCTGTGGCACAATTAAAAATGTAGGAATTAGAGATTTAGTATATGGAAAGAGCAAGTCCTGCGGCTGTCGTAGAGGTGAGAACCAAACGGAAGAGCAAAAAGAGGGCAGGAAACAGGGAAAAGCTATTATACATAGCCTTCACCAGGAAGGGTTAATTTCTAAATATATAGGAAGAAAACCGAGCCGCAATAGCAGCACTGGGCATCTTGGCGTTTGCTTGCGAAAGAGAGATCAAATGTACCAGGCACACATAACGGTCAACAACCGTTGTATTTCTTTAGGACGATTTAAGAACTTGGAGGATGCTATTGCAGCCAGGAAAGCAGGGGAAGAAAAATATTTTAGGGATAAACAGGATAGAGCTGATGAAATAAAAAGGGAACATCGAAGCAAGAAACTTCTGATTGAGACCTGATTTTGCTGGGCTATTTCAGTAACTCCTTATATTCGGGTATGAGAAATTTTATATCGCATCAAAAATATTTCTATAAAGGACATAAGCTGTCATTTCCCCTTGCTATAATACAAGAAAGTGGCAGTTCTGTATAAGGGCTGAATACTCTATAAAAGGAAGCACTACTGAGGGAGGTATGAAAATGAAGAAATTTTTATGTGCTCTTATTATTGCAGGCTCGCTTGGCATCTTTCCGTCATATGCGGCTGTAAACAGTGGGCAGGAATCTGACACAAATTGGGACGTCACATATCCTGTAGTTTCCATCGAAGGCAATGCAGAAGTCCAGGATACTATCAATGCTGACCTTAATGACTATTTAGAGCAGCTACGAGAGGACTTCCAGAACGGTAAATACTACATTTGCAAAGAATATTACACAGTCCATTATGAGGATAATGACGTTCTTTCTATTTCAATCTATCAGCTTCGTCTACCTTATGGTGCTAATGGTAATCATTCAAATAGCTTTGACCTTGTATATGATAAGCATAGTGGGGCAAGAATCCCTCTGGATAATTACGTTCATGTGACAGTAGATGATTTGGATCAATATAAGTGGGGACACAGTTATGACCAAAAAGGCAATAAACTAAAATATGAAAATATGTGGAGAACTCCTTTAAAGGAAGTTCCGGCTAATTATTTTTTGACTGGTGGCGGAGTAGTATGTGTGGTGTTCAGGCCGTATGAATTAACTGCTGGCGCTTTTGGAAGCTGCTACATTGAGCTTGAACCGGATTATATTGAATATCTAAATAGAAAAAATCAGTGGTAATTAGGTGGGAGGGATAAATTATGAAAAAGTTACTCATCGCAACACTTCTTGCATCAACCTTATCAGCAGGCACCGCTTTTGCAGCTATTCCCGGCTTATCTTTAAACAAGGCAAAGCCAGTCAGCTTCCAGGACGTTACTCCGCAGACTTATTCCGAATATTGGGAAGAAGGAAAATCTTTTAAATCCAACGGAAATCAAGAATACCCTGATTTGTTCAGTAGACAGTGGCGCAAAGCATCTACTAACTCCATTTCCTTAGTCACTCCAAGAATGATTGTTAGCTACATTTCTTTTACTGGTGAAAAGAGACTGCTGGACGTTCCGGCAAACTTTGAATCTATCATGGAAAAATATAACGACTTGGTTTATGTTGCCACATGGACGGATTTTTCCAGAGAAGGTGGCAGTGTCCTGTTTGGCGGCGGTGCCATTGCTCCCCAGCTGCCTACACAAAGACTTGTCATAGACAAAGACGGCACGATTATCCGCCCTGTACCTATGCCAAAGGAAATCGAGGATTTGATGCCCCATAGCTTTGGCCTCGTTTACTATGCGTTCCCGCGTAGCGTTATTTTAAATGTGCCATATACCATTCGTTGGGTAAATGGATACGGGAATATCCTCAACATGGACGCGACGGATAAGTTAATAAGGAGCCTGGCAGATGATGAGTTCCATTTCTATAACTCTAATAAAGGAGTAGAAAGCGGATTTATTATCGAGGACGAGGAGTAATCCAATATAAGTGCGATTCCCACAATATTTTTATTTCATATGACAACCGATGATGATGCAGCTGGAAGGGAAAACAATTTAAAAATGAGGAGGGTGTAATCATGGGTTTATTTGATTCAGTGAAAGGAAGCAATTCTTCATCTGATGGCATGCGCCCCAGCCCGGTACGCGAGTTTTTAGGGCAGGAATTATATGCTATCGATTGCCGCGGCGCCAATCTTTATGTACATGAAAATGCTGTTGTGATCGATAAGACCGGAGGCGGATTGTGGAATTTGGGAGATAACAATTTCAAGGTTATACCCTTCAAATCTATCATAGCTATTCAGGCCAAGTTGAAATCCACTGTCCTTAATGGGTACATTGAATTTGAAACGGCAAACAGCCCACTCAGTATTGGTAGCGATAAGGCTGAACGTAATAGTGAAAATAGCGTCATTTTGAGTGGGACTGAGGAAAGATATCAGCAGGCTAAAGAGGCACTTCAATATATCTTTGACCATATCTGTAAGTGATTTAGTGGAGGCCTGTGTGTTTTTCTGACGGAGGAATAGCATGGAGAACAGTCGTTGTAATTATTGTAGGAACGGTCGCTGAATTTCAAAATTTTAATGAGGATGACTGGAAAGATTATATGATTCATAGGTTTCACCAAGTTTATCCAGCCATTCCTCTTAATGAAAAAGGGAGGAATGGTGGTAATCAAATAAATGATGGGGATTTGTTCTGCCGTAAGTGTGGGTTTAAATTGACAGATTCCAATGGTGAAAATGTATACACCAATGGTACGCCTGATATAACTCCGGATGAAATGCCAATACAGCATGAGCCATCTGAAATACCCGCTTTACGAAGTGCTCCTTTACCTCAAAAACCTGTTGTCCATGAAAAGGAATCATTTATAGATAAATACTTTAATGCAGATGGACGCTTGAACAGGAAACCTTATTTTATTCGACTGCTTATATTAAATATTATCTCGATGGCTCCCACTCTTATTCTGTATGCTTCAGGAGGTCCCTTGCTCGTAGAATCTATGAATGGGTTCCTTACGTTCTTCCATATTATTATATTTGTATTATCCATTTTGCTGATGGTTGGCAGACTGCATGATTTGAATCGTTCTGGTTGGTTTTCTTTATTGATTTTCATTCCTTTAATTAATTGTGTCCTCTTCCTGATCTTACTGTTCTGCAGAGGAACAAAAGGTAGTAATCGGTTTGGACCGGATCCTCTTGAATTAGAATATTAGAATGGCATCAGCCATGGTGGGAATACAGGACCTCCATGGCTGGCTTTTTATGGTATATAAAATTCCTGACCTTGGATTTGGAAAACCTGTTTACAAATAACCGAAAACTGTAGATACGAAAAAGAAGAACCCCAGCATATGGTGGTGGTTCTTCTTTTTATGGCATTCCAGAATGATGTGAAATATTTTGGCATTCTTTCTCATACCAGCCTACGTATAAATAATCTTGATACCCACAGGCAGTTTGTATCTGGTGGGCCTGATAAATCTGTTCGTCAATTTGTTACAAAACTACTATTGACTCTTCTTAAAAAGGATTGATTGAAATGATTTATGATGATAAAATAATAACAACACGAATAGTGAATTTTTCCGATGTTATCAGTGGAATTGCCGATTATTGCGGGACTTATTTTTTAGAGTCGTTTTCCCGTTTGTGGTATTGGGGCACCTTGCTAAATCGTTAGACCGGTTTACCGGTGCGGGAGTTCGAATCTCCCTCACTCCGCCATAAAAGAGCGTCGATACTTCGGCGCTTTTTTTATTTGTCTGAAAATAATGCTTATGCTGCCCCTGTCATTTTGAGTGGTGATCCATGACGAATGGTCAGGCTCCTTTCTCAGAAAGGAGCTGGGCGCAGCCCTGAGGAACAACGAATACGCTGCGTGTACCGAGATTCTTCGCCTGTGGCTCAGAATGACGATGGGCGGGAATGCAATCCCGTAACGCAGTCTGACGTCTGATATCTAACTTCTATCGTCTAATCTACGCCCCTATCCTCCGCAGCCTAACGGCATCAACTTTCTATATAAGGACGGCTCAAAAATCAAAAACCGGACACAGCGGTATGTGTCCGGTCTTATTTTATTCCAGATGATATTCCTTATACCGCCTTTCCCTGGCTTCCTTATCCTCCAAGGCCAGCTCGATATCATCAGTGCGTCCATCGGCTTTCAGCAGTTTCAAAAGTTTGGCAAGCAGTTCAGCTCCTTCCGAACGTTCTTCCATACTCCATTTTTCCAAATCAGCACACATGGCAGCCACCTCCCTGGGGTTGTTTTTGTAACGGTTTATTGTTTCTTTTAACGGTTCTAAAATGATATCGTCAACCTTGGACGAACGGAAATCGTTCATCAATTTTCCTATATCATCCTGTCCGTGATAGTCTCCGTTCACATAGATAATATGCTCACCATCATCAAAAGGTCTGTTTAATTCTTCGATGATTCGATTGATGTGGTAACGGGCCAGTCCTTCTTTGAAAATATCATTTTCCGTGATAAAAATGACATAGCTTTCAGGCAGCCGGTCATAAGTACTTCCCTTTTTCAAACTGTTTAAATCCAGCAGACTGCTGTTAAAACGAGCCCTTCTGGTTCCGGTGCCTTTATCTGACCGCTGTACTTCGATATCGTACTCAGTTCCCGTAGAATCAATGGCATGTACGTCCATCCTGATTCCGCGTCCTAAGAGGTTTGGAATCGTATCCTCTATATGGACAGATAACACGGTAAGGTCCGGCTGCTCCATGATGATACGCAGAATACACTCTACGGCAGGTATATTATCTTTCAGACACCGTTTCATGAAATCATCATCCATAAGCCGCCATCTTTTGATAATCTGCAGGGCCCGCTTGTGACGCCGATTCTGCAGCTCTGATAAGGTCTGTTCGTTCATGGGAGCACCGCCTTTCTCTACTCCTATTATACTTGGAAATCAAAATCGTCACAATGAGGAAATGTTTGGACATCTGTACTAAAAAGGTGCCAGATAGAAGAGATTAGGCTAACCGCTATCCGCTGACCGCTGGTGGTGGGGACCATGGGAACTGGTGAATGGTAAATGGTAAATGGAGATGGGCGGCTTCGCCGCCAGTGATTATAGAACCCTGCAACCGGGCTTTCTCTGGGAGAGGTGTCGTAGGCAGATGGGGTGCATTTCCACGGACCGCAGGTCCGGTTGTATGGTTTTCGCTGTGGAGGTCCTGTATAGGACCTCCACAGCGGTCAAAGTTAGTCCTTAGTCTGCCCATAAAAGGGCCTTTCTTGTGTTTGCCCGACCTGTCATAGGCAGCGCTGCCGCCGACAGGCGGCATATATATTCATCGCCGTCAGGCGATACCACCACCCTCTGAACCTTTTGAACCTTTTGAACCCTCGCCCCCCTTTCTCCTTATAAATAGGTTATAATGAAGAAAACACATTACACGGAGTACTCACAGTCTTTGATTTCATGGGGAGGTCAGGTATGGACGAGGAGGAAAGGCGCCGGCGGCGGAGGGAGAATGCTTTGGGAGCTTTGGCGGCGGCATCTTCGGTGGATACGTCGGTGAGGCGGCTGGCTGAGGTGTACCGGAAGCCTTTGGAATATACGGGAAACCGGAAGCTCTTTGATGACGGCATGGCGAAGCGGCTGGCGAAGGAGAATCTCTTTGCTTCGGGGCGGGCGGTGAAGGATCCCTATACGGGGGAGAAGCTGTTTCTTCGGAAGCAGGAGGCGAAGCTGGCCTATGGGAAGAAGTGGACGGAGCATCTGGCGGAGGCGGACCATGTGGAGCCGGTGCACCGGATTTTTGAGGCCCATAAGGATGATGCCTGGGTCACCAGCGGCGACATGAAGGACGCGGTGAACAGTCCGGAGAATCTGAAGGCCATTTCCCGGAAGCTGAATAATGCGAAGCGGGACCGGACGAATGAAGATTTCTACGGCGATGACAAGTATCTAGCGGATAAGGATATCCACCTTTCCAAAGAGGCGAAGGCGCGTGCCATGGAGGACGGCCGGCAGGCGCGCAGCCATGTGGACCGGTCCCTTGCTTTGAAGGGGGTCGGAAATCTGGTCGCCGAGTTTCACCGCGCCGGTGTGGAGGCTGCGGCGGGGGCGGCGGTGTTTGCGGGAGCCATGGCGGCGGTGGACAATGTGGTGGCAGTGATTGAGGGGAAGAAGGAACCCGGCGAAGCCATCAAAGATCTGGTGAAGGTGACGGGTACATCGGCGGCCCTTTCCTATGCCGCCGGCGGCGCAGTGAGTGTCATTTCCCACAGCCTTTCGGCATCTTCCAATTCCCTGGCCCGCATGCTGGGGCAGGCGGGGGTGCCGGGGAAGGTGGTGGCGGCGGTGCTGTCCACGGCGGGGATTATTAAAAATTATATCTATGGAAAAATCACCGCCTCCGAGTGTATTGCCCAGCTTGGGGAAACGGGGATTGCCACGTCCACTGCAGCGGCCGGCATGTATGTGGGGGCGGTGGTGATACCGCTTCCCGTCATCGGTTCGCTGATTGGCGGCATGGTGGGGTATATGCTTTCAGGGAAGGTGTTTACCGCTTTGAGCGGCGCCCTGTCTTCGGCAAAACTGGCCCGAAAGGAGCGCATCCGCATCGAAAGGGAATGCGGGGAATCCATTCGCCGGATACAGGAGTACCGGCGGCAGCTGGATGAAATCACGGAGAAATATTTCAAAGAGAACCGGAAGGTCTTTGATGAGGCTCTGGGGGATATGGTGTCAGGCCTGAAGCTGGGGGACGCCGACGGCTATATCCATGGGGCCGGCAAAATCATTCAGCAGCTGGGCGGTAAGGTATCATTCCGGAACATGGATGAGTTTGATGAATTAATGAAAAGTGATGACATCATTAAGCTATAAGGAGGTTTATCATGCCTATTCCATTCATTCTTGGCGGTATTGCCGTGGCGGCAGGTCTTGTGGGGGCGAAGAAGGCGCTGGACGCCAGTGATAAAAATGCCCGGGCGAAGCGAATCAATCGCAGAGCGGAGGAGACCTTTGAAAATGCAAAGAAAGAGCTCCTGGCGGCCCGGGACGAGGCGGGAAAGGCTCTGGAAAATCTGGGCCGTGCGAAGGTGGAAATCCTTCACGGCAGCGTCACCCGTTTCGTGGATACCTTCGGAAAAATTCATCACGTGGAGCTTACCGGCTCTGCCGGCATGGACGAGCTGTCGGAGTTTACTGTAAATGAGGATGCTTTGAAAGAAATGGGCGAACTGGGAAGCCTGGCTGCCCAAATGGCTTCGGGCACCGTGGAAGGACTGGCGGCAGGGGGTCTCATGGCCTTTGGTGCCTACAGCGCCGCCGGTCTTCTGGGCACCGCCGGCACGGGAGCCGCCATTGCAGGCCTTTCGGGGGCGGCGGCCACCAATGCCACATTGGCCCTCTTAGGCGGCGGGACCCTGGCGGCCGGAGGCCTTGGCATTGCAGGCGGTACCGCCGTGCTGGGCGGCCTGGTGGCGGGTCCTGCCATTGCAGTGATGGGTTTCATGATGGATTCCAAGGCCGACAAAAATCTGGACGTGGCCAGAGGCAACCGGGCCAAAGCCAGAGAGGCGGAGGAGCAGATGAAACTGGCCGGCGATGCCTGCCGGGCCATCGGAAAACGGGCGGACATGTTCAGAAATCTGATTTCCGAAATAGACCCCATTTTCAAGCCGCTCATTGAAAAAATGGAATCAGTGGTGAAGGAAAGGGGCACGGACTACCGGGAATACGGCGAGGAGGACAGGAAAACCATTGCCATGGCCCTTGCCACCGCCGGCGCCGTGAAGGCGGTGCTTGATACGCCTATCCTCACCAAAGAGGGGGCGGTGACGGAGGAATCCCTTGCGGCCTATGAAAAGGTGGAGGCCTTCCTGCCGAAGGTCGAAGGGTGATGGACTTCCCCTGCGTCGCCTGTGGCCTCTGCTGTGAAAAGGCCCGGTATGTGAAAGAACTCAGGCGATTCCTTGACGAAAAGGGGCAGTGCCGCTTTTATGACAGGGAAACGAAGAAATGCCGCATCTATCACTGCCGCCCGGATATCTGCAGCACAGGGGCCATGTATGAGAAAAAATTCCGGGCCGTCATGAGTGAAAAGGACTATGTGCTGGCAAATCTTCATATGTGCCTGGCGTTGAACCTTGCTGCCGGAAATAGAGACAATGCGGAAAGAATCAGGAACATCATGGAAGAAATCGAGGAAAGCATGAGGCGTGGGGAGGCCCCTTGACACCGTCATTCTGAGCCCCGGGCGAAGAATCTCGGTACGCGGGGCAGATGACTCTTCCGGGATTCATGCAGGGGCCTGGTATCCTTCTCCCCGCCGACTGGTAGTTACCGACACTTCTGTCACTTACGATTCTTACTGAGATCCTTCGCTTCGCTCAGGATGACAGTGGGAGGCGGGGAGACGAAGCCATTGAGGGGCGTGAGATTTCTCCACTGCGCTTCCCTCCGGTCGAAATGACAAGCGTGGGGATGGCAGTCAGCCATGAATATCGTCGGAAATGGGGAGGGCCCTTGACACCGTCATTCTGAGCCTCAAGCGAAGAATCTCGGTATGCGGGGCAGATGATTCTTCCAGGATTCATGCAGGGGCCTGGTATCCTTCTCCCCGCCGACTGGTAGTTACCGACACTCCTGTCACTTACGATTCTTACTGAGATCCTTCGCTTTGCTCAGGATGACAGTGGGAGGCGGGGAGGCACTGGTGCTATTGGGGCGCGGGATTTCTTCTCTTGGCTCATTTATGATACAGCTGTGTTTACTTTGAATTCCTGAAAGGAGGATTTATGCGTAAGAAAACGATGGCTGACGGTATCCTGGGGATTTCCATGGCCGCAGCCTTGGCGTCGGCGCCTTTCCAGGATAGCAGCCTGGCGGCGGGGGCGCTGTTTCATCTTTCCTTTGCGGCGTCGGTGGGCGGTTTTGCGGATTGGTTCGGCGTGACGTCTCTTTTCAGGAAGCCCCTGGGCGTGTCTTTCCGCACGAATTTGATTTCCAAAAGCCGGGGCAAAATCGTGACCATGGCGAAGGACATGGTGACGGAGGAAATCCTTTCGGAGCGGCGGCTGAAGCAGCTTCTGGTGAACCATGTGCCGTCGGCGGTGGTGGAGCGCTGGCTGAAGGAGCACCGGAGTGAGCTCCGGCGGATTCTTTCCGATGGCCTGGAGGCCGCCTTTTCCTCTCTCCACGAGGAATGGCTGTGGCATATGACGGGGGAAAGCCTTTCCGCCCTGCTGCCGGCTATAGACTGGGCGTCTATTCTGGCGTCGGTGATGATCTCCTTTAAAAACTATGAGAAAAAAGAGGCTCTCTCCCAGGCCCTGGCGGAGGAGGTGCGCCGTTTTCTGCAGGATGAGTTTACGCTGGAGGAAATCGGAAATATTTACCGCGCCGCATGGGACCACTATGAGGCCCAGGGGCCTTTGAATTTCCACCGCCTCTTCCGAAAGGCCGTGAAGGACAGGGATGAGGAATTCATCAAGGGTATCCGGAAGAAGATTTTCGACCTGGCAGACACACTGACCGACGGGGACAGCGAGGTGAGGAAGGCGCTGGGCGAAAAGTATGACGGCCTGCTGGAAAAACTGTCGGAAGACAGCCCCTGGAAGAAGGCGCTGAACCGGAAGATTTCAGGCATGGCGGAAAGTCTGCTGGAGGAAAAGGGGAAGGACTTCTTCCTCAGTGAATGGCAGGCCCATCATGAAGAGCTGGCAGAGCTTTTGGCGGAAAAAATCCTTTCCCGAACGGATGAGATGCTTTCGGACAGTGGGGAGCGGCGCCGCTTCGACGCCTGGCTTCTTTCCCTGGCCCTGCCCCATGTGAAGGAAATCCATGACGCTGTTTCGTCGGTGGTGGAAAAGAAGCTCTCCCAGTACGACGGAGACGCCATGGCCCACCTGGCGGAAGAGGCGGCGTCGGAGGAAGTGGCGGCTATCCGCATGAACGGCTCCCTCTTCGGCGCCCTTCTGGGGCTGGCCTTCTTTGCGGCGGGGGTGATGGGATGAAACGGTATCAGCGGGCGAATCTCCTCATGGGAGTATCTTTCATCCTCTTCCTTCTTGCCTTCGGCCTCAGCTACTGGAGCCCCTGGCAGGGGGAGGCATGGCTCTCGGTGCTCTATTTCCTGGCCCAGTCCTGCTTCATTGGCTGCGTGGCGGACTACATCGCCGTGGAAGCCCTTTTCCGGCGGCCCTTCCACCTGCCTGTGGGACGGCTCATCCCCAAAAGCAGGGCCCGTATTATCAAAAAGCTGGGTGAAGTGAACAGCACCCTCCTTTCCAGGGAAAACCTGCTGAAAAAGGTGGAAAACTTCTCCGCCTCCCGCCTTATCTTCAGCCGCCTGAAAGGCGGAAAGGCGGAAGAGCTGGAAAGAAATCTCTCCGAAAAGGCAGGGGCCTGGTTCGTTTCTTTCGTGAAATCTCATAGAAACCAGGCGGCCCTCATGGCCAGGGAGGAAGGAGAAAAGAGGCTCTCCGCCTTCACCGCCTTCGCCAGAGGGAAAATCCTTTCTGAAATCAATCGGGAAGAATGGCTGGACCGGATTCTGGAGGAAGCGGAAAAAAGGACAAAGGATGAGAAAAACAGAATGGCCCTGGCCCGCTTTCTGGAAGATAAGGGCGATGAAGAAGAAAAGGGTTTCCTGGGCTCCCTGGTCTACGGTCTTGGAAAATTCTTCGGCGCCATCGACTACGACAGCCTGGCGGACTCCGCCATGGACGCCCTTGGAGAGGAAATAGAGACCTGGAAGGAAAAGGACAACCCCTTCCGAAAGACCCTCCTTTCCGGCTGGGACAGCATGGTGAGACGGTTCCTGGAAGACGAAGCCACGAAAAAGGCGCTGGAGGACTTCGGAAGAAAGCTCTTCGCTTCCTTCCCTGTGGAAGATAAGGTGGAAGAGGCAGTGGACAATTTCCTGAAGGAATGGGGCGAAGGGGACGCTTTCCATGAAAAACTGGTGCCCCAGCTGGAAAAAGCCCTCCACCACGCCATCACTGCTGCCGGCCATGACGACAGCTTCCGGCAGCGCATGGATCGGTTTGCAAGGGACCTGGCAGTGGAAATCATCTCCTACGAACATGGCTGGCTGGCTCCGGCCATGACGGAAGTGCTGGAAAACTTCACCGACCACGAACTCAATGAATTCGTGGAATCCAAAGTGTGGGGCGAATTGGAAGGCATCCGTATCAACGGCGCCATCGTAGGGCTCCTGGCGGGCTGCGCTTTCTACGTGTTCCTTCTATGGGTGTGGGTGCCGTTGGTGGAGAAATTGTAAATGGTAAATGGTAAATGGTAAATGAAGGTGGGTGGCTTTATGGACACGCCCTGTGGGCGTGAGGGTTGACGGCTTTATGGACACGCCTTCGACGTGAGGGTTCTAAAGATTGACGGGGCTTTCGCCCCGAGGGTTCTTAAGATTGACACGGCCCTTGGCCGTGAGGGTTGAGGTGGGCGGCTTTGCCGCCAGTTTGTAGAAAACCATACAACCGGGCTTCGCCCGTGGGAAAACAGGCAAACCGCCCTGCGGGCGGGAAAACCAAACAACCGCGCCTTTGGCGCGAGGAAATGCACCCCTTTTGGTACCTTCGGTACCACCTTTCCCCCGAAGGGGGAACTTTTCCCGTTGCTATACGATGAGCGACTTAAGTTAGCACAAGGTTGAGCGGAGAGTAAACCTCCCCCTCCGGGGTGGCAAGCGAACGAAATTTGTAGGGAGCCATAAGGCGACTGAAAATTTCGTGAGACGCTTTCCCGTGGAGAGGTGCCGTAGGCAGAAGGGGTGCATTTCCAACGGGCCGCAGGCCCGGTTTTGCGGTTTTCCATTCGCGCCAAGGGCGCGGTTGTAAAGGTTTTATCATAAGAGGCGGCCTTCTATAATTTAAAGGCCGCCTACCGCCGCCGCGAAGCGGCGATGCCACCACCCCTTTTGAACCCTTTGAACCTTTTGAACCCTCTGAACCCTCACGCCCCAGGCGTGTCACTTCTACTTGACGCATAGGGCGCAAGCTGATAAAATAGCATAAGTTGGTGATTGCGGGCCCATAGCTCAGTTGGTCAGAGCCGACGGCTCATAACCGTCTGGTCCCAGGTTCGAGCCCTGGTGGGCCCACCAATGATACTCCCGCTGAGCGAAAGCTCAGCTTTTTTTTATTTCCGGGAGGAAAGATGATGAATTTGACAGCAAGGCTTATGCAGGTGGCGGAGCTGGTGCCTGTCTGCCATTCCATGGCGGATATTGGGACGGATCATGCGTACCTGCCCCTCTTTCTGCTGGAGGCAGGAAAGGCTCTCCACGCCATAGCCTCGGACATTCACAAGGGGCCTCTGGAAAGGGCGCGTACCCATCTGGAAGGAGAGGGGAAGGGGAAAGAAATAGAACTTCGCCTGGGCGGCGGTCTTTCTCCCATCAAAAAGGGGGAAGTGGACGGCGCCGTCATGGCCGGCATGGGAGGCCTTATGATGCGGGACATTCTGGATGCCGATTTCGAAAAGGCACAGGCCCTTTCCTGGCTGGTGCTGCAGCCCCAGAACCATGTGGCAGAGCTGAAGCAGTACCTTTCAGCCCACCATTTCATCATCTGCCGGGAAGACATGGCCATGGAAGATAGGCGGCTCTATGAAATGATGCTGGTGAAGCCCGGCAGCATGAAGGAAATTTCACTCCTGGAGGGGGAAATCGGTGTCACTGAAGAGTACAGGCAGCATCCTCTGTTTCCTGAACATATCCGCCGATTGATCCGCAAAAGGGATTTCCTTATTCAAGGGGTTTCAGAGGATACGGATAATGAAAGAAACCGCAGGAGAAGAGAAAAGGCGGTGGAGGAGAAGAAAAGACTGGAGGCGCACTTATGAATATCAAAGCACAGGATTTGATGAATCTCATGGAAGAATGGGCACCGGCTCGGCTGGCGGAAAGCTGGGACCATCCGGGGCTGCAGGTGGGAAATCCCGAGCAGCCGGTGAAGAAAGTGCTCATTTCCCTGGACCTTACGGAAGCCAACGTGGACAGAGCGGCAAAGGAGGGGGCGTCCATGATTATTTCCCATCATCCCTTCCTCTTCAAATCGCTCCATCGAATCGACCTTTCCACCTATAAGGGGAGAGTCATCGAAAAGCTCATAAAGCATGACATCCTGTCCTTTGCAGCCCATACGAACCTGGACACGGCAAAGGATGGCGTAAACGATGCCCTGGCCGACGCGCTGGATCTCACGGACAGGAGCGGCCTGGTCATGGAGGAGACGGAGCCCCTTCTCAAGGTAGCGGCATACACGGAATTTGTGAAGGCCCGGGAGTTCAAGGGTATTCTGGAAAGGAAATATAAGGGCCGGGCCGGCTATTTCTACCTCTTAGGCGATGCAGATGACAGCAGCCGCATGGGGAAAATGGAATTCAACGCTGCCTCGTCTGCTCTTAAGGAAATCATGGAAGACCTTCGAAGTGTCTGCGGAGAAGTGCACTGTGATATCTACGAACTCAAAAACGGAGCGTCCCATGAATACATGGGACGCCTGGGGAAACTGCCCCGTCCCATGGAGGGAAAGGAAGCGCTCCTCTATATTAAGGAGAAACTGGGCATTCCGGACCTTCGGTATGCAGGAAATACGGATATCACCGTTTGCAGGGTGGCCGTCCTTGGCGGCGCAGGAAGCGAATTCGCCTCCCTGGCCAAAGCAAAGGGCGCCGACCTCTACCTGACGGGAGACCTCAAGTACCACGAAGCCCAGGACGCTGCCGCCATGGGCCTTCTCATCGCAGACGGCGGACACTTCTTCACGGAAAGAGTGGTCGTGCCGAAACTGGCGGAAAGAATCCGGAGAGAGGCAGAAAAAAGAAACTGGGATCTGGAAGTGCTGGAAGACAGCGGGGCAGAGGATATCTTCGGGCATGTGTGAGGGATGCGCCCTTGCGGGCGTGAGGGTTGACGGCCCTTCGGGCCGAGGGTTCTAAAGGGGCTTAAGTTTGACACGGCCTTCGGCCGTGAGGGTTGTGGTGGGCGGCTGCGCCGCCAATATGAATAAAACCTTTACAACCGGGCTTCGCCCGTGGGAAAACAGGCATACCGCCCTTACGGGCGGTAAAAGCGCTCCCCCTTTGGTGGCTGACGCCACCACCTTTCCCCCGCTAAAGCGGGGGCACTATGGGTGCTCAGCATTGTGCTACATGACACCAAGGGTAAACGTAGAACGGTTTATTCTGCCCCCTGAATAGGGTGGCAAGGGAACACGATTCGTAGGGGAGCGCAGCGACCTGAGAATCGTGTGACACGCTTTCCCGTGGAGAAAGTCCGGCGAAGCGGGATAAGGGGTGGCGAACGCAGTGAGCCAATCAGCAGAATGCTGTTCATTGCATATGAAGCCAAGGAAAAGCATAGAGCAGCCTTCCCGCCGACCGGTATTTAACAGCATTGCCTCATAAGCAACTTTTACCGAGATTCTTCGCCTGCGGCTCAGAATGACGAGTTGAGGCGGGAAGGCAGTCTCGTAACGTAGTCTGACGTCTGATTTCTGACTTCTATCGTCTAATCCACGCCCCTATCCTCCGTCGCCTACGGCGCCACCCCCTTCCTAATGAAGGGGGCTCTGATTCTTCGTCATGCAGCACTGGCGACACAAAACTAAATCCCGTAACGCTGACTTTATACTCATCGCCCGCAGGGCGATACCACACCCTCTGAACCCTCTGAACCCTCTGAACCTTCTGAACCCTCTGAACCTTCGGGCCCCAAGGGCCCTTCCCCCTTTGGTGGCTGGCGCCACCACCTTCGCCACGGTGTGAAGCGTGTCACTGGATTCTCAGTCGCCCAAGGGCTCCCTACGAATCCAGTTCCCTTGCCACCCCGCTAGCGGTGGGACAATAAAAATAGATACTTGCCCCTTCATTTTTTACATTGACAATCCTCATTTCCCCATGGTATACTGTTCCTTGCGAGCAGGAAAGATGATTGCGGGCCGTAAGGCGTGAGGAAAGTCCGAGCTTCGCAGGGCAGGATGCCGGATAACGTCCGGCGGGGGTGACCCCAGGGAAAGTGCCATAGAAAAGGAAACCGCCACGCATGTGGTAAGGGTGGAAAGGTGCGGTAAGAGCGCACCAGCAGTCGGGAGACCGGCTGGCTTGGTAAACCCCATCTGAAGCAAGACCGAATAGGGAAGGGTTGAGGCTGCCCGCTGACCTTCCGGGTTGCGTCGCTTGATCATCCAAGCAATTGGATGGCTAGACAGATAATCATCACCGTGCAAACGGTACAGAACTCGGCTTATTGAATGCTCGCCATGCATATGGAAGGATTGGAAATGGTGATTTCCAATCCTTTTTTATTTTTATGAGTTCAGGACTTATGAGAGGATGCGGGAGAGGCGCTTCCGGTTTCTTGGGGCATACTTTGAATGGATTATACAGAAAATATCTTTTGACTTCCTCTTTACATACCTCTTAAAATCCATTATCATTGAAAGAAGCACTGTTTCCTTTCTGATTTAGATTTCAAAAACATACAGAGATTTGTATAAAATAAAGGAAATGGAAAATTTTCGACTTTGGCAGGGGGAACGTTTATGGATTTGGAAAATAATTGGCCCATTGCGCTGGCCTTTATACTGTACCTGGTACTGATGATGAGTATCGGCCTTTATTATTCCCGGAGGCAGAAGAATCTGTCTTCCTACATTCTGGGGGACCGGCAGCTGGGACCGTGGCTCACGTCCATGAGCGCCGAGGCTTCGGATATGAGCGGCTGGATGCTCATGGGGCTGCCGGGGTATGCCTATCTTCATGGTCTGTCTGCGTTCTGGACGGGCATTGGCCTCATTATCGGCACCTGGGCGAACTGGGTCCTTGTGTCCCAGAGGCTTAGAAATTATACGGAAGTGGCCAATAACAGCCTCACCATTCCTGACTACCTGTCCAACCGCTTCGAGGATAAGAAGAACGGCCTGCGCCTCATCTGTGCTCTCTTCATTATCCTTTTCTTCATTATTTACACATCCTCCGGTTTTGTGGCAGCAGGCAAGCTCTTTAATACCATTTTCGGCATTCCCTACCTTCACGCGCTCCTTCTGGGGGCCTTCGTGGTGGTTTTCTACACCTTCCTGGGCGGCTTCTCTGCGGTGGCGCTGACGGATTTCATCCAGGGCACCATGATGTTCTTCACCGTCATTTACGTGCCCGTGGCGGCCACTATCGCCCTTGGGGGACCCATGCCTACGCTGGATATTCTTTCCAAAGAAGGCTCCGATTTCTTCTCCTTCTTCCCCGATTCCACCGGCATGTCCGCCCTTCTGGTCATGATCGTTTCCTCTCTGGGCTGGGGCCTTGGGTACTTCGGACAGCCCCATATCCTTGTGAAATTTATGGCCATCGGTGACCCGAAGGAATTGAAGAAATCTACCCGCATTGCCATGACCTGGGTGCTCCTGTCCCTGTCCTTTGCCATCGCCATCGGCGTGGTGGGGAAGGCTTACCTCTCTACGCCTCTTGAAAACGCCAACGCCGAAAGGGTATTCATCCTCATGGCCGAATCCCTGTCTGCGCCCTTCATCACCGGCATCATCTGGTCCGCTATCCTGGCAGCCATTATGAGTACCAGTTCCTCCCAGCTTTTGGTCACTTCTTCTGCCGTATCCAGAGACCTGTTCCAGGCTTTCCTGAAAAAGGATGCCTCTGAAAAGACCCTCATCCGCGTATCCCGCCTGAGTGTACTTCTGGTTTCCGCCATCGCCGTCTACTTGGGAAGCGACCCTAACAGCTACATTTTCTCCATTGTTTCCTACGCCTGGGCCGGCTTCGGTGCCTGCTTCGGCGCCACCGTACTCCTTTCCCTCTATTGGAAACGGATGACCCTGAAAGGGGCCTACGCCGGTGTCATCGTAGGCGGCCTCACCGTGCTCATCTGGAAACACTTCGAATGGTTCGGCCTCTATGAACTGGTACCGGGCTTCTTCCTCTCCATCGCCGCCATCGTCATCGTGAGCCTCATGGATGAAAAACCGTCCCAGTCCATCCTGGAAACCTTCGAAAAGGCCATGGCCCTGTCAAAATAAGAAATTGGAAATAAAAAAGCGTCTGGAATTTATCCAGGCGCTTTTTTAGTGGGGGTGGGCTGGGGGGGCGCCTGACGGCGCGGCCGGGACCGGGATTGAGATCGGGATAAAGTGCCCTGGCGGCGCGGTCGCGGTCACCGCCGACCGGTATTTTTTAGTGAGCTGCTGAACTAGTGTGCTAGTCGGAGTCAATGTCGGCGCTTACCAAGATTCTTCGCCTACGGCTCAGTATTCTGGTCATATGTCAAGTCTTTTTTTTGAAGAAATTTATTGTTTTTTCTTAA
>NZ_UPZP01000029.1 GCF_900538805.1 uncultured Dialister sp. | reverse complement strand
AAGGGAACTGGATTCGTAGGGAGCCCTTGGGCGACTGAGAATCCAGTGACACGCTTCCCACCGGGGCAAAGGTGGTGGCACCAGCCACCAAAGGGGGTCGCCTTTTCCCCACCCGCAAGGGCGGTTTGCCTGTTTTCCACGGGCGAAAGCCCGGTTGTGAAGGTTTTCTACAAACTGGCGCCGCAGGCGCCCACCACAACCCTCGCGCCATCGGCGCGTCAAACTTTAGAACCCTCAGGCCGCAGGCTTGTCAAACCTCGGCCCGAAGGGCCGTCAACCCTCACGCCCGGCAGGGCGTTCATTCCTCACTGCTTTTCTTCTTTTTCTGGGCCTCATAGAGTTCATAGTACTTGCCCTTTTTGGCGATGAGTGCCTCATGGTTTCCGGATTCAATGAGGCTGCCGTGGTCGAGGACGTAGATGCAGTCGGCGTTTCTTACGGTGGAGAGGCGGTGGGCGATGATGATGGTGGTCCTGTCTTTGGCCAGATCGTCCAAAGTAGCCTGCACTGTTTTTTCTGTCTGGGTATCCAGGGCGGAGGTGGCTTCATCGAAGATAACCACGGGAGGATTCTTGAGGAATACCCGGGCGATGGCGATTCTCTGTTTCTGGCCGCCCGATAGCTTCACGCCCCTCTCGCCTACTTTGGTATCGTAGCCGTTGGGGAGGGATTCGATGAATTCATCCGCCGCAGCCATTTTGGCAGCCCGCCGGATTTCATCCATGGACGCCCCTTCTCTGCCGTAGGCAATGTTTTCAGCAATGGTGTCGCCGAAGAGGAAGACGTCCTGTTGGACAATACCGATTTTGCGGCGAAGGTCCTGCTGGGCAAATTCATTGAGGTTATGGCCGTCCAGGGTGATGGCCCCTTCGGTGGGTTCGTAGAAGCGGAGGAGCAGGCTCACCAGGGTGCTCTTGCCGGCCCCCGTTTCCCCGACGAAGGCCACGGTCTTTCCAGCAGGGATGTCAAAATTCAGATGATGAAGGATGAGCCGGTTCGGTTCATAGCCAAAGGAAAGGTCGTGGAAATCGATGTCCCCCTTCACATGGGTAAGGGCCAGGGGATGGGGCGGGTCCTTGATGGAAGGCTCGGTGTGCATGATTTCCTCAAAGCGGTGGAACCCTGCCATGCCCCGCTGGTACACCTCCGCCAGAATGGTGAGGCGGAATACAGGACGCATGAAGATATTCACATAAAGAAGGAAGGCCACGAAATCGGAAAGAAGGAGTTCGTCCCTGGTAATCATGAAACCGCCGGCCAAAATAACCACGACGTTGATGAAATTGGTAAAGAAATTGATGGAGCCCGAGAAATAGCCAACCAGTCGGTAGGACGCAAATTTTGTATTTCTAAGGTCCACACTCTTTTCCTCAAACCGGGAAAGTTCGAAGGCCTCCTGGGCAAAGGCCTTCACCAGGCGGATGCCGGAAAGACTTTCCTCCGCCCGGGCAGCCACTTCCCCTGCCACCCGCCGGTTCTTCCGGAAGGCCCCCTTCATCTGCTTGTTGATTTTCACGGTGTGGATGGCCTTGGCCACCAGAAGGGCGCCGATCAGAAGAGCCAGCTTCCAGTTCATCACCAGCATCACCACCAGGGTGCCTGCCATAATGACGCCGCAGAGAAGCACATCGTTAGGGCCCCGGAAAGAAAGTTCGCTAATTTCCGTAATATCACTGGTAATGCGGGAGAGCAGCTGCCCCGTCTTTTCATTGTCAAAATAGTGGAAAGACAGCTTTTCAATATGGGAAAAAAGGTCCCGCCGCATATCATGCTCAATGGAGGCGCTCATGACGTGGCCATAGTACTGCACCAGGAATTGGATGATGAAATTGATGATGTAGAGCACAAGAAGAATGGCTGAACCCCAAAGGAGCCGGTGCATATCCTTCTCCGGCAGCACCTGGTTAATCAGATTCCTCACCACAATCGGGAAAATCAAGTCCAGTCCCGCCATGGCAAAGGTGCCGATAATGACCCACACCAGGATTTTCATATAGGGTCTGTAGTATTTCATAAATCGTGTAATCATAGTATCTCCTTTATGGCCGCCGCAGGCGGCCATTTGACACGCCTCTTGGCGTGAGGGTTGACGGGCCTTCGGCCCGAAGGTTCTTAAGGTTCTTAGGTTTGACGGCCCTACGGGCCGAGGGTTGTGGTATCGCCGCCTTTGGCGGCGATGAGTATGAAGTCAGCGTTACGGGACTGCCTTCCCGCTTAACCGTCATTCTGAGCGACAGCGAAGAATCTCCGTACAAGTCGCTTATGAGACAAATGTCATTAAATACAAGTCGGCGGGGAGGCTGCTCTATGCTTTTCCTTGGCTTCATAAGCGATGAATAGCATTCTGCTAATTGGCTCACTGCGTTCGCCACCCCCTATCCCGCTTCGCGGGACTCCTCCCTATTCAAGGGGGAGAATAAACCGCTCTACGCTTACCTCTGGTATCATGTGGCACACTGCTGAGCCCCCATAGTCCCACTAGCGGAGATGGGGGGAAAGGTGGTAGCGCCAGCCACCAAAGGGGGTGCGCTTTTCCCTCGCCCGAAGGGCGGTTGTACGGTTTTCCTACAGGCGAAGCCCGGTTGTAACGGTTTTCTTTATATTGCGCCGCAGGCGCCACCACAACCCTCGCGGCCAGAGGCCGTGTCAAACTTTAGCACCCTCAGGCCGCAGGCCTGTCAAACCTCGGCCCGAAGGGCCGTCAACCCTCACGCCCGAAAGGGCGTGTCCATAAAGCCGCCCACCACAACCCTTTGATCCCTTTGCACCCTTTTGAACCTTCTGAACCCGGGGCCGCCAAAGCGGCCCCTATATTTTCCATATATGCAGCCGGTAGGCTCCCAGAAGGCTTCCTTCCGGCGTCACCGCCGGCACTTCTATGCCTGCCATGAGGGAGCTGTCGTCTGAGATGGCTATATTCTGCAGGGGGCCGGCAGTGTGATAACGGACGATGAGGCTGCCATCAGCAAGGTTCACGGCGTCTGCACCGTGGGCCTTATAGTCGTGGTTCCGCACGTTTCTTCCCACCGCCAGGGCGGCGATGCCTTTGGCGGTGCCCACCGCTTCGATTTCACCTTTTGCTGTGTATTTCCAGCGGAAGGAGCCGTCTTTCCCAAAGAGGAAGAGGCTGTTGCTGGAGGGATGGATCACCGGGGCCGGCATCTGCCAGTTGTCGCGACTGAAGGTGTTGATGGTGTCGAAGAGCACGCCGTCCTTTGTAAAGAGGGCGTCCCTGCCGGCGGCGAAGAACCAGGTGCCGTTCATTTCCTTAGGCTCCGCTATGGTACGCTGCCAGAGGATGTTTCCCTCTTTGTCCAGAAGGAAGCCCCTGCCGTCACTGGTCATGGAAGCCATATATGTGCCGTCATCGGACCACACCGGGCCGTTTCTCATGGTGACGGAGCTGAAGCGGGGTGCTGTATCTATGGATGTACTATGGAGCAGGGTGCCGTCTTTCCCATCAAGCACATATATATTTCTATTATACTCCAAATTTTCTATTTTTGATTTATCATAATTGGCGGTTCCGAAGGCAAAACGGCTGCCGTCCTCTGTGATTTCGCCCCAGTTCACCCAGGCGTCCATGGGATGGTCTTTGGGATAGCGCCATCTTTCCTCGCCGGAAGGGGTGAAGGAAACCACCCGGCTCAGGTAGCCCCGCTGTCCCGTGTCGGTGACAGTGAAGCGGTAGAAGACAGCATAAATATTTCCGGCACGGTCGGTGGAAATATGGATGGTCTGCGGGTCTGCCCGAATGTCCGGTTCCCCGCCGATGACGTCAAAGCCTTTGAATTTCCAGAGAATATCGCCGGAGGAAGCGGAAATGGCATAAAGGAAACCGTCTCCGCTTTTTTCGCCTGCGTACACCCTTTTTCCATCCGCCGAAAGGGCCATGGAGCGAATCATGCCAGTGCCTATGGAGTGGCTCCATTTCTCCTCCCCCTCTTTGGAAAGGAAACGGAGTTCCCCATTGGCCGTGCCCACCAGCCAGCCGCCGGAAGGCACATAGAGGATTTCTCCCCCTTCAAAGCCCATGCGGTCGTAATTTCTGCCTGCCATTTCCCCCAGCGGCACCACGGTGCCGGCGTCCTTATCCTTTGGCGAGAACATCTGCCAGGGCGTGCGGCTTCCGGTGACCCAGAAAAGGGCAAGCCAGGTGGCAAAGAGAAGGAGGAAGAGACATAGGGTTTTCCATTTTTTCATAGGTATAGTTTCGTCCAGTCATAAATTACACGCAGGGTGCCGAAATACATCCCCTTCAATGACAGAGCATAGAGGATTTTGGCGGCGCCGCAGAAAAGTACAAATAGGAAGAAAAGAAGGGACGCCCCCTTTTCGCTTTCCCTCCAGGGACGGGCCTTCCTTTCCTTTGCAAGGAACAGGCCGCGGCTGGTGACGGAAAGGGAAAGAGTCTGGGCACGGCGCAGACACCTGGCCAGAAGGGGCTTAATCATGTAGGGAATGTGCCGCAGCACCTGATGTCTTCCCTGTTTAGAGCCGCTTCGAAGCTGCAGCGCCGTCATCACCTCCCCCGCCTCCGCCGCCAGGATGGGGAAGAAGCGGATAGCCGTCACCAGCATGAAAGCGGCTTGGGGAGAAAGGTGCCAGGCGGTGAGCCCTTTCAAAAGGTCCCTGGGGTCGCTGGTCCAGCAGACCAGAAGGCCCAGAGAAATCATGGAAGCCGTGCGCATGCCCTGCACGGCGCCGTAAATAATCCCTTCCCGGTAAATATAAAGGCCCCCGGTTAAAGACCCCAGCCAGGGAAAGTCCGGAGAAATGAGCATGAGGAGCGGCGTCCTTGGATTCTGGCTGAAGAAAAGGGCCTGGCTGGAAATGGACCCCCAAAGTCCCAGCAGAAGGAAAATGGCGAGCACCTTCCACTTGTACACCGGCGTTTTTCCCAGAAAATGAAAAAGAAGGGTTAATGTGAAGAGGATGAAAAGAGTTCTTCCATTGTCCACAATAATCATCATGAAAGCGTAGAGAAGAAGAAATGACAGCTTCGTCCTGCCGTCCAGGGCTGAAATTACCGATTTTCTGTCACTTCCCTCCCGGGTCTGCCGAAATGACATGGGCCATCACCTCCTCTATGGTTATGCAGGGCTCTATGGAAAGGCCTCTGGAAATATCCATCATAGGCGGCAGAGAAAGGCCGCTTTCCTTCATGAGCCGGGGGCTGCTGAATAAATCATGGGGACTGCCGTGGGCGATAAACCGGCCCGCCTTCAGCACATACACTTCCTCCGCCAGATCCGCCGCCAGCTCCATGTCATGGGTGCAGAGGAAAATGGTACGTCCCTCCGAGGAGGCCATGCGGAGCATATCCCGAATATCGCGAAGGCTCTTCTGGTCCTGCCCGGTGGTTGGCTCGTCAAGGATGAGAAGATCATTGTCCCTTCTGGCAAGAAGGGCGCCGAACACCACCCGGAGCCTCTGCCCCTTGGAAAGGGCCAGAGGGAAATCGTGACGATAATGGGCAATGTGCAGTTTGTGCAGAAGTGCATCCAGCTCCTTTTCCGTGATTTCCTTATTGTTCCAGGTGAGTTCCTCCTCCACCGAATCAGTGAGCAGCATGAGATCCGCCTCCTGCCGCATGAAACCGGCGTGGTGCCTTTCCTTTTCCGCCGGCCTGCCGTGGATCAGCACTTCCCCTGCCGAAGGGGTAAGAAGACCGGCCAGCAGGTTCAGAAGAGTGGACTTTCCGGCACCGTTAAAGCCCATGAGCGCCGTAATGCTTCCTTTTTTCACCGTAAAAGAAATGCCCTTCAGCGTTTCCTCTTTGGCGCCGGGATAGGTATAATGAATATCCCTTCCTTCCAGAATCACATCACCGGAAGGAACAGGCCTCGTAATCTCCACATGGGAGCAAAAGGGAATCCCCGCCTTTTTGATTTCCATAACCGTGGCTTCCTTATCGGAAGAAGCCTTCGGCAGATGGAGCCGGCGGGAAAGCTTCACCGTCTGGGGCTCCCGGATACCGTAGATTTCGGTATCCCCCATTTCATTCCACGCCCTTTCGCAGGGGCCGTCATAAATGAACCGTCCTTTATCCATAATGCAGAGCCTTTTGAAATGGGAAGCCAGCTCGTTCACCCGATGCTCCACCATGAGGATGGTCATGTGGTCCCTTTCGTTCAGACTGTGAAGAAGGGACAGGAAATCATTCACCCCCTGGGGATTCATCTGGCTCACCGGTTCATCAAGGATGAGCAGCTTCGGATGGGTCACCAGAATGGACGCCAGGGCCAGCCGCTGCCGCTGGCCACCGGAAAGGGCGTGAATGCTCCTTTCCTCCATGCCCGAAAGCCCCACCCTGTCCAGGGCCAGGGACACTTCCTTCCGAATTACGTCTTCCTCTTCGCCCCGATTCTCCAGGGCAAAGGCTGCCTCGTCTCCTAGGGTCATGGCAAAGAGCTGGTCATCCGGTGTCTGGTACACCGTGCCCGCTATGAGGCCGATATCTTCAGCGGTCATGGCACGGATATCCCTGCCGCAGAGGGTCATGGTACCTTCCAAGTCCGCATCTTCCAGAAGTCCCGTCACCGCCTTGATGAGGGTGGACTTTCCACAGCCCGACCGGCCGGCGATGAGCACCATTTCCCCTTCGTCCACCGAAAAATCAAGATGGCTAATGGTTTCCTTCTTTCGGGAAAGATAACGGCAGGAAAAATCTTTGATTTCCAGTATCATGATCCCATCACCTGCCTCAAGCGGCTCCCCGTCTTCCAGCCAAGGAAACTTCCCAATGTGCTGTAGAGAAGGCCGTTAATCACCATGTAAAGACCGATGAACCAGTCCGCATAGTACAGACGGTAGAAAAGCATGAGCTGCTGCATATTGATAAAGGTAATCCCTGCGTCGCATACCCCCAGCACCAGGGAAATGAAAAGTCCGTAGGACAGGGAAATCTTTTCCTTTCTGTAAAAACCGGTCACATAGAGGGCCGCTTCGATGACCACAATGGAAACGGCGGTGAGCAGAATCCCCACCGGCGTCACCCGCCCGAAAAGCACCGCCGAAAGAAGCCAGCGGATAAGGTAGAACAGGGCCGTCACCCCGGGGCGGCGGAAAAGCACCAGAAGCGACATGAGGAGCATGTACTGCACCACGCCGCTTAAAAGCCCCGTCACCAGTCCAGAAAAGGGCCCCAGAATGACATGAAGGAAATCGCCTGCCAGTGTCACTGGCACCACCACGCCGCCAAAGGCCAGCGCCCCGAAAAGGGCGGCTGCAATGTCTCCCCTGGCTCCGATATGAAGCATGGTCTTCCTGATTTTTCCAAAAGAAAGAATTACTAGAAGAAGACAGAAGCAGGAAAAGGCGGTGGTCACCATGCCAACGCTTCGGCTCTTCACCACCGTCAAAGGAAGCTCCGTAATCTTTTGGTTCTCCCCGTCGGACAGGGTAATGCGAAGATTATATTCCCCCTCCGACAAAGTAAAGGGATTGGCATACAGAGGAATCACGGCGGTCTGCATTTTACCGCCGTTCAGCAGAAAGTCCGTTTCCGTGGAAGATGAATGGTCCGGAATGGTTCCATCCTCAGAAGAAGACAGGAGCCCCTCCTTCACCTCGCCGCTTCCCCGGTCCACCAGCTCCGCCTTGAAATGAACCTGCCGCACATCGCGCTGGGGATTTCTCATGTCCAGCAAAAGATAGGTATCCGGCCTGGCCAGAATGGCGGTCCAGTCGATGGGACTCCCGGTAAGCCGATGTTTCATATTCTCCAGTGTCACATCGGGAAGTACCATGGTATTGGCAGAAAGACGGGCATCCGTCTCCCCCGACTCATTCACCGGAACCACCACGCCCTGGATATACCAGGACTCCCCCTTCTTCGCCTTGGCCTTTTCCTCCGACCGCACATTCCGGATGGTGAAATCCAAATCCCTTGCCATTTCATAATCCGGACCGGAAACGGAAATCGAAACCTTCCCTGCACCTTCAGAAATAGAAGAAGAAACGTCGACGGGCACCACCTCAAACACATTGCCAAAATCAGCAGGAAGGGTCCACTCCATATGAATGCGCCCCGCCTGATCAAGAGACCAGCCTTCCCCGGAAACAGCCGAAAGCCCCTCCGG
The DNA here is from genome assembly GCF_900538805.1 of uncultured Dialister sp. Lineage (GTDB taxonomy): Bacteria > Bacillota > Negativicutes > Veillonellales > Dialisteraceae > Dialister. Next base: position 16,407 of record NZ_UPZP01000029.1, on the reverse strand, counting down.
AAGGGACACCGTAATGGAAACGGGCTCAGCGGGCCGGTTGAAATGGTCCAGGGACACAAAAAGAAGCTGCCTGCTCCCGGGACTGGCGGGCATGGCATCGGTGCTGCTTAAACGGTAAGGAAAAGAAGCCTCCAGACGCACCGGAATATCCTCTGCCGAAACAGGCAGCCAAGAAATCATCCAGCAGAAAAGAAGCATAACTATGCGGATTGGCATAAAAGACCTCACTATGAATTGGGAAATCGGAAAATACTGGCTTTATTATACTATATATAGGGCGCGCTCTGCGCGCCCGGGTTCAAAAGGTTCAAAAGGTTCAGAGGGTTCAGAGGGTTCAGAGGGTTCTCAAGATTGACCGGCCTTTGGCCGGAGGGTTCTAAGGTTTGACAGCCCTTCGGGCTGAGGGTTGTGGTATCGCCGCCTTTGGCGGCGATGAGTATGAAGTCAGCGTTACGGGATTTGCTTTTGTATCTCCAGTGCTGCATGACGGAGTGCATTAGCCTCCTTCCTCTGGAAGGCAGAAGCCCTGCAGAGGGCTTCTGAGCCGGGCTCTTATTTGAGCATAGCCTGCACATTAAGCGAACACCTTAAAGCCCGGCCGTTGGTGTCGCCGGAGGCGACGGAGGATAGCAGGATTTTCGTAGAAAATCCGAGGCCCCCACAGGGGCCTGATGTGACTCATACGTATTCTTGCGTAGTTTCGGACCTATCCTCAGGGCTTCGCCCAGCTCCTTTCTGAGAAAGGAGCCTGCGTTATTGGGACTGCCTTCCTGTATCATATAGCATGATAAACATTCTGTTGATTGGCTCACTGCGTTCGCCACCCCTTCCCCTTATCCGGCTGCGCCGGACTTTCCCCTATTCAGGGGACAGAATAAACCGCTCTACGCTTTCCTGTAGTGTCATGTGGCACATTGCAGAGTACCCATAGTGCCCCCTGAACAGGGGGAAAGGTGGTGGCGTCAGCCACCAAAGGGGGTTTCCCTCGCCCGAAGGGCGGTTTGCCTGTTTTTCCTCGGGCGAAGCCCGGTTGTAAAGGTTTTCTTTATATTGCGCCGCAGGCGCCACGACAACCCTCACGGCCTGAAAGGCCGTGTCAAACTTTCGAACCTTCGCGCCAACAGGCGCGTCAAACCTTGGCCCGAAGGGCCGTCAACCCTCACGCCCGCAGGGCGTGTCAATCGTGTCAATAAAAAAACGGCCATTCGGCCGTTTCTTTATTTTATCCCATATATGGAAAGTCCGTTTTTTCTTGTTTCTTCCACCACTGTTTCCACCGGTATACCCTTGAGTCTTGCGATTTCTTCTGCCACGTAGATAACATTGGCCGGTTCGTTTCTTTCTCCTCTATGGGGAGGGGGTGTGAGGTAGGGGCTGTCGGTTTCTATGAGGAGGCGGTCTAAAGGGATTTCCCGGGCCGCTTCCTTGAGGCGGCGGCTATTTGGGAATACCAGCGGGCCGGCGAAGGAGATATAGAAGCCCAGTTTCATCAGTTCTTCTGCGGTCTCCACGCTGCCGGAGAAGCAGTGCATAATGCCTCTCATGCGGCTGTTTTTGTGTTTTTTCAGGATGGAGAGGGTGTCGCCGTGGGCTTCCCTATCGTGGATGAGGAAGGGAAGGTCCAGGTCTCTTGCCAGTTCGATCTGCCTTGCAAACCATTTCTGCTGGGTTTCTTTATCGCTGTAGAAGAAATGGTAGTCCAGGCCGATTTCGCCGATGGCTTTGACCTTGGGCAGCTGGGCCAGGTCCCCTATTTTCTGCAGGATTTCTTCGCTGGCATATTTCGTTTCATGGGGATGGATGCCTACGGCCCCGTAGACGGGACCGTAGGTTTCTGCCAGACGCACCGCCTTTTGGCTGGTTTCGTAGTTTTCGGAGGGAATAACCACGTAGTCCACCGCCTCCAGGGTACAGGTCAGGACTTCATCCCTGTCCCGGTCGAAGGCTTTGTCGTAGAGATGGGCGTGGGTGTCGAAGGGTTTCATTATTTGACCTTGCTGCCGGCAGGCATGTCCACGAAGGGAACTTTCAGTTCTCCGTCCTTGGAGGCTGCCAGGATCATGCCCTGGGATTCGATGCCCATGAGCTTGGCGGGTTTCAGGTTGGAAACGAAGATGACGTGTTTTCCGATGAGGTCTTCGGGCTTGTAGTATTCGGAAATACCGCTGACCACGGTTCTCACGTCGTTATCGCCGAGGCTTACGGTCATTTTGATAAGTTTCTTGGATTTCTTCACCTTTTCGGCGGTAAGAATTTCCGCTACCCGAAGGTCGGTTTTGAAGAAGTCGTCGATGGAAATGGGATTTTCAATTTCCTTTTTCTTTTCTACCACAGGCGCTTCTTCTTCTTCGATTTCAATGCGCGGGAAAATCTGCTCTCCCTTGTGGGTCTGTGTACCGTCGGGAATACCGCCCCATACCAGGTCTTTGTAGCAGGCATCCTTGAAATCAGAAAGGCCCAGCTGGTTCCAGATCTTTTCGGAAGCGATCGGAATCACCGGTTCCGCCATGAGGGATACGAAACGCAGGCCTTCGCAGAGGTGGTAGAGCACGGCGTCCAGCAGGTCCTTCTTCGCCGGGTCTTTGCCCAGGGCCCAAGGCATGGTGACGTCGATGTACTTGTTCAGGGAGCGGATATAGGTCCATACGGCGCGGATGGCGTCGTTAATCTTCCAGTTGTCCATGCCGCTCCGGAAAGCGGAGTGGGTGGCTTTCGCATTGTCTTCCACTTCTTTGGAGGCTTTGGCAATGACGGGGTCCGAAGAAGCGTCGCCTTTACGAAGGACGCCGCCGTTGTACTTGGCAGCCATGGAGAGGGTGCGGTAAAGCAGGTTGCCCAGGTCGTTGGACAGGTCGGAGTTGATACGGGAAATGAGACGGTCCCGGCTGAAGTTGCCGTCCTGTCCCAGCTGGATGTCGTTTAAGAGGTAGTAGCGGATGGCGTCGGAGCCGAATTCACGGAGCAGCGGAATGGGGTCGATGACATTGCCCTTGGATTTGGACATTTTTTCGCCGTCAACAATGAGCCAGCCGTGGCCATAGACCTTCTTCGGCAGTTCAATGCCCAGGCTCATGAGCATGATGGGCCAGATAATGGTATGGAAGCGGACGATTTCCTTCCCCACCAGATGCACATCGGCAGGCCAGAATTTCTTGAACTTTTCCGGATCATCCACAATGCCGGCCGCGGTCAGGTAGTTCACCAGGGCGTCGAACCATACGTACACCACGTGCTTCGGGTCAAAGGGCACAGGAATGCCCCAGGTGAAGCTGGTGCGGGACACGCAGAGGTCCTCCAGGCCGCTCTTCACGAACTGGATCATTTCATTTCTTCTGGATTCAGGCTGAATGAAATCGGGATGCTCTTCGATATATTTCATCCAGCGGTCCGCATATTTGGACATTTTAAAGAAATAGGCATCCTCACTCACCCGCTGCAGCGGACGGCCGCAGTCCGGGCAGATATGGTCCGGCGTGAGCTTGTTTTCCGGCCAGAAGGTTTCGTCGGGGATGCAGTACCAGCCTTCATACTTGCCAAGGTAAATGTCTCCCTTGTCATAGGCCCGCTGGAACAACATCTGAACCACCTTCTTATGACGCTCTTCGGTGGTACGGATGAAATCGTCGTTGGAAATATTGAGTTCCTTCCACAGCTGCTTGAAAAGGGCCACAATGCCATCTACGTACTGGATCGGCGTAACCCCTGCTTCCTCCGCCTTCTGCTCGATCTTCTGGCCGTGTTCGTCGCTGCCGGTCAGAAAGAACACATCATAACCGTCCAGTCTCTTGAACCGGGCCATGCTGTCCGCAATGGACGTACAGTAGGTATGTCCGATGTGCAGCTTCGCACTGGGGTAGTAAATGGGGGTGGTAATATAATACGCTGGTTTTTCACTCATAAAAAGACCTCCTGCATTGTATTTGGTGAAAAGAATATCCTCTTTAGTTTGCAATATTCTTTATTATAACTCCATGAGGGAAGATATACAAATGGCCGCCGCAGGCGGCCATTTGAACACGCCTGTCGGCGTGAGGGCTGACGGGCCTTCGGCCCGAGGGTTCTTAAGGTTCTAAGGTTTGACAGCCCTAACGGTCAGTCGATTAAAAGGAAGGCCCTTTTATGAGCAGGCTATGAGCCAACTTCGACTGACTTGCACATTCTATGCAGAATGTGCACAGCCTGAGGGTTGTGGTATCGCCGCCTTTGGCGGCGATGAGTATATAGTCAGCGTTACGGGACCAGCCTCTGTGTATCCATTGCTGCATGACGAAGAGCAAGACCCCCCCTTCCTGCTGACTGGTATTTATGGGTACTCCGGTCACTTACTACTTGTACCGAGATTCTTCACTGCGTTCAGAATGACGGTGCCGGCAGGAAGGGGGCCGCAGGCGACAGAGGAACATCGTGGATTAGACGATAGAAATCAGATGTCAGACAGCGCCACGAGCCTTGCTCTCTCGCCCTCACGGTCATTCTGAGCCGCAGGCGAAGAATCTTGGTAAGCGCCGACATTGACTCCGACTAGCACACTAGTCCACTAGCTCACTAAAAAATACCGGTCGGCGGGAAGGCTGCCGTTTGGCAGTCAGGTCAGCGTAGAGTATCAATCCGGCTTGCAGCGTCGTACACCCTTTGCCGCTTCGCGGCGTTCCCCTCAAGGGGGAAACAAGAACATAGCGGGATTGTCCTTTGTGTCACCAGTGCTGCCTGACGGAGGATAGGGGCGTCGTTGAAAAAAGGTTCTTAAGATTGACCGGCCAAAAGCCGGAGGGTTCTTAGGTTTGACGGCGGCTTCGCCGCAGCATTTAGCCTTCTTCCTCAGGAAGAACCGTCGGCAGGAAGGGAGTCTGACATCTGACGTCTGACCGTCTGATTGTCTCAAAACCTCAAATCTCAAACCTCAAATCTCAATTCTCAAACCTCCAACCTCAATTCTCTTCCCTCCCCCATTTCTCTTTCAGCCTGTCCAGTCCGGCGAAGACGAATTCTTTCAGCATGTCCGCTTCTTCCATTTTCTGTTCCTTATCCTGTCTGGAGAGGCCGTACATGACAAGGCCCATCTGGCGGTGGCCGGAGAGGAGGAAGATGAGGAAGGGGGACAGGGCGGTGAGGAAGGCACGGGGCACCCTTGGGTCATCTGCCGGAATACCCAGATAGGCGGAGAGCATATCCAGTACCGGCGTCAGTTTCCTGCCTATATAGCTTTCCGCAAAACTGGAGAAAATGGCGGAGGGGTTGATAAGCTCCCGTATGCTCACCTTCACCTGCCAGCTTTCGGAGAAGAGGGCTTCTTTGACGTATAGGTCCAGAAGTTCCATGAGCTTGTCCCTAGGCGGTATGTCCCTATGGTAAATCGTATCAATTTCCACCGGGGAAATGACATAGTGGTATACTTCGTTCAGCACCGCTTTATAGAGACCTTCCCTGCTGCCGAAGTGATAGTTCACGGCGGCCAGGTTGGTTCCTGCCAGGCGGCAGATATCCTTGCTGGTGGTGCGGTCAAAGCCCTGGTCCGCGATGAGGCGGCCGGCGCACTCAATGAGCCTTGCTTTTGTTTCTTCTCCGTCTTCTCTTGTACTCTTTTTGATGGATTTCATAGATTCACCTTCAATTCATATGATGGCGGAACAGGTAGCCCGCAATATTCAGTGTCACCAGGGAAATGGCGGCCAGGGGTACGAAATTCCAGGCCAGCTGGCTGAATGTGAGCCCTTCCAGATAGATGCGCCGTATGAGCTCCAGCGCAAAACGCAGGGGATCCGCATAGGTAATCATCTGCAGGAACTGGGGCATATTCCTGACCGGCGTGATAATGCCAGAAAGGAGGGCCATGGGAATCATGAAAACGATGACATACACCAGCACCTGCTGCATGTTTTTGGAAATGGAAGACACAATAAGTCCGCAGCCGGTGGAGCTCAACAGATAGAAGAAGAGGGCCGTATAAAAGGTGACAAGGGAGCCCGCAAAGGGCACCTGAAACCAGAAATAGCTGATACAGAGGAGGATGGTGCACTGGATGAAGCCCACAATCATAGGCGGCACCGCCTTGCCTATCAAAATCACCGCCGGAGAAACCGGCGCCACCAGGAGCTGTTCGAAGGTGCCCTCCTCCCTTTCCCGGGCCACGGATAAGCCGGAAAGAAGAAATACCTGGGCAAAGCTCAGAAGGCCGATAATGCCGGGGAGGAAGAACCACCGGGTAATCTGGTTCGGGTTGAACCAGGTCCTGCTTTCAATGGTGACCGGGCTGTCCCTCTCTGCCAAATCCAGATTAAACCGGCCCACAATGTGGGCGGCGTAGGCGGAAGAAAGGCCGGCGGTCATGGTATTTCTGCCGTCCGTAATCAGCTGGATTTCCGCCTTGTCTCCCGTATCCAGTTTCCGCTCAAAATCGGCAGGAATGACCACTGCCATCACCGCGTCGCCCCGGGTGATGTAAGTTCCCATTTCATCGGGATTCTGGAGGGTGGCGATGCGGTGGAAAAGGCCGGTGCCGTCAAAACGGGCAAGAAGCCTTGAGGACGCATAGCTCCTGCTTTCATCCACCGCCACATAGGGCGCGTCTTCCAGATTGTAATTGGCGGCATAGCCGAAGAGGAAGCCCAGAATGATGACCGGAATCACCACGATGCGCCGGGTGGCGGGGTCGTTCCATATGGCCATGATTTCCTTCACGCAGATGACCCGGAGCTGCTGCAGGAAGAGTCTGATTTCATCCATCATTCCACCTTCTTCTTCGTCATGCCGAAAGCGGCGCTTACAAAAAACAGGGCATACAGGAAGAGAAGCCCTCCCTCCTTCAAGAGAAGCCCTGTGTCCGTGCCGGAGAGGAATAGGGTTCTGATGGAAATGAGGTAGTGGGAAAAGGGCAGTACCTGCCCCACCGCCTGCACGAAGGCCGGCGTGGAGCGAAGGTCGAAAATGAAGCCCGACAGCACCAGGCAGGGCAGGAAGCTGATGAGCAGGGAAAACTGGCAGGCCAGGAACTGCCTTTTCGTAACGGCGGAAATCACAAGGCCTATGCCCAGTGCCACCAGCAGGTACACCATGGAAATCAGAATCAATGCCATGAGGGAGCCCACCATGGGCACTTCAAAGAGAAAACGGGACAGCACCAGGCAGATGCCCATGCCCAGAAGGGCTACGCAGAAATAGGGCACCATCTTGGCCAGCACCAGTTCCATAGGCTTTACAGGGGTAACGAAGAGGGATTCAAAGGTACCCCGCTCCCATTCCCGGGCCATGACCACGGAGGTGAGCATGACTCCTACAATGGTCATGATAAGCATAATGAGACCGGGGATAAAGAACCAGGTACTGGAGTTCGCATCGTTGAACCACATGCGGGAAACAATGGAAATACCGCCGCCGGTAAAGCCTTCTTTAGCCATCCAGGCGGAGAGGGAGCTTTCCACATAGGAGCCGGTGCTCATGGCGGTGGCCGTTTCCACGCCATCCATGATGACCTGCACCTTTGCCCGCCCTTCATAGAGGGAGGACGTGAAATCGGGCGGTATGTCAATAATTACATTCACATCCCGGTCAAGCAGCGCCCTTTCCGCTTCCGCCATGCTTGTCACATAGCGGGGCGAAAAATAATCGGAGCCGTTCAAAAAGCTCACCGCATCCTGGGCCTTGGGAGACGCATCCTCCAGCACCACGGCGCAGGGCACATTTTTCACATCCAGCGATATGCCATAGCCGATGATAAGGATAAGAATAATGGGGAGAACGATGCCCAGAAGGAGGGAACTGGAATCTCTTCCCAGCTGGAGAAATTCCTTGTAAATCAGCGCCTTCATGCGCCGGCAGAATCCTTCCATGGATTTTTCTCTCCTTTCTTTCTGGCTTCATCTACGATCTTAATGAAAATATCATCCATATCCGCCCGAGGCTCATGGAGCTTTTTCCGGATTTCCGACGGACTGCCGATGGCCAGGAGCTGGCCATTGTCCTGTATCATGAATCGGTCGCAGTACTCCGCTTCCTCCATGAAATGGGTGGTAATGATGATGGTGGTGCCCCTGGCGGCCAAAGTGGTAATCTGCCGCCAAAAATTGCGCCTTGCCAGGGGATCGATGCCGGAGGTGGGTTCATCCAGAAATAGAATCTTCGGCTCATGAATGAGGGCGCAGGCCATGGACAGGCGCTGCTTGTAGCCGCCCGGCAGGTCTCCCGCCTTCATGTCCATCCTGTCCCCCAGATAAAATTCCTTCACCACTTCTTCTATCCGCTTTTTCTTCCGGCTCGGCGTCAAACCGTAAATGCCGCCGAAGAAATTGAGATTTTCCCGTACAGTCATGTGGCCGTAGAGAGAAAATTTCTGGGCCACATAGCCGATATTGGCGCGGGCCCTGGTCCTGGCCTTTCTTAAATCCACCCCCGCCACGGAAAGAAATCCGCTGGTTTCCGGAAGTAGGCCGCAGAGCATTTTAAAAGTGGTGGTCTTTCCGGCGCCGTTTGGCCCCAGCAGGCCGAAGATTTCTCCCTTGTGCACCTCAAAGGACGTATTGGCCACCGCCGTGAAGTCTCCGAACTTCTTCACCAGATTTTTCACCTGGATATTCACTTCTTCCGACGGCCGGCCCCCTTCGTCCAGGGCCCTTTCGCTTTCCGGCGAAGCCTTCAGCACAGAAGATTCCGCCTTCCGAAGGAGTATCATGAAGCCGTCTTCCAGCCGGGGCGTATCTTCCACTGCCGTAAGTCCCTTCTCTTCTAAATAGGGGATTTTCATTCCCCTTTCACGGGCAATGAAATGAACCTCCCCGCCCCGGGGCACGGCATCCACCACATGTTCATCATCGTCCAGAAGATGGGCCTGCAGAATCCGAGTGGGCACCCCTTCCTCCGGCATCACCCGATAGGTGCGGCCCTCGCCCATGCGGCGCAGGTCTTCCGGCGTCCCGTCCGCCAGGATATGGCCCTGGTTCAGCACGAACACATGACGGCACATTTCCGCTTCATTCATATAGGCGGTGCTTACGAAGATGGAAAGATGCTCTTCCTTCACGAACTCCTTCAGGATTTCCCAGAGCTCCCTTCTGGACAGAGGATCCACCCCCACCGTCGGTTCGTCCAGAAGGAGCAGGTCCGGCGAACGGACCAGGGTGCACGCAAGGCCCAGCTTCTGCTTCATGCCGCCGGAAAGCTTTCCTGCAAATCGTCCGGTGAAACGCTCCAGTCCCATCATTTCCAGAAGTTTTTGGAAACGGGCAGGCCGCGTTTCCTTCGGCACACCATGAAGGTCGGCGTAAAGATTCATATTTTCCGAAACCGTCAAATCCTCATAGAGGCCGAACTTCTGGGGCATGTAGGAAATACGGCTCTGGATTTCCTGCGCATCCTTCACGCTGTCAAGGCCCAGTACAGAAAGGCTGCCGGAGGTGGGCACCATGAGGCCTGCAATGAGCCGCATGAGGGTGGTCTTTCCGGCGCCGTCGGGACCGATGACCGCCGTAAGTTCCCCCTTTTTCACGGAAAGGGACAGATGGTCCAGGGCAGGAAGCAGCTGTCCCTTCCTGATTTCAAAGGCCTTGTACAAATCATCGGCCCTGATTACCCATTCATCCAATGTCATCACCCTTTACAGTCCGATTTTTACGGTAGCCGGCATGCCCATGCGAAGTTTATTTTCCGGATCCCTCACATATACCCGCACCTCATAGAGAAGGGCCGTGCGGAGCTCCGAAGTTTCCACATTTTTCGGCGTAAATTCGGCGGTGGAGGAAATATAGCCGATCTGCCCCTTCACCGGATTTTTCGAATCGCTGTCCGTATAGACCTCTGCATCCATGCCTTCATGGATTTTGCCAAGGTCTCCTTCCTTCACATACACCCGCACCCATTTCTTCGTATTCAGGGAAATACGGAACACCGGCTTCTGGGGAGAAGCCATGTCCCCCACCTCCATTAAGCGGGAACGGACCACGCCGTCCTGGGGCGCAATGAGCTCCGACTGGGACAGGGTGTATTCTTCCTGCTTCAGCGTATTCTGCAGCGCATCCAGCTGGGCTTCCCCGGCAGCCACATCTTCACTCCGGGGACCTGCCACCGCCAGATTCTGCGCTTCCTCCGCTTCGTTCACTTTGGCTTCTGCCACGTTGAGCTTCGTTCTCGCATCCTCCAGCACCTGGCGGCTCACGGACTTTCCGCCGGAAGCCTCGAAGGCATCCTGCTTCCTCTGGTAATCGGAGGCCAGAAAATCCTTCTCTGCCCGAGCTTCCTTCACCTTCGCCTCGGCGCTCCGCAAATCCTCTGCCCTGGTGCCGTTGTGGAGCTTATCCACCACCGCCTGCTGGGCGTCGATCTGGGAACGGGTAATATCCATGCGGTGCTCCAGGTCCGCCGTATCCAGCTTCGCCAGCACCTGTCCCTTCGTCACCGCATCCCCTTCCTCCACAAGGATATCGGAAATACGGTCACTGTTCTTAAAGGCAAGGGACACCTCCCGAAGGTCCACATTGCCATACAGCACCAGCTGCCGCGCAGCCTCCTCCGCCGCTTTGTGGTTCCTGTACTGGTACAGTCCAAATCCCAGTATCAGCACAAGAAGAAGGGCTGCAAGGACGGAGGCCTTTTTGTGTTCCTTGATTTTGTCTAACATAGTATGCACCTCTTTTATATAATGGACACGCCCTGCGGGCGTGAGGGTTCAAATGGTTCAAAAGGTTCAAAGGGTTCAGAGGGGAAGGTGGACGGGCCCTTCGGGCCCGAGGGTCCGTAAGGACCCTTGCTTCTATCTTCTATCTTCTATCGTCTACCTTCTATTCTCTATCTTCTACCCTCCATCTTCTCTCCCTCTTTCTCATCCAGCGGCTTCCATCCGCCGCCCAGGGCTTTGAAGAGGGCCACCATGTCGGTGAGCTCTTTTCCCTTGGACAGGGTATAGTTTTGGTCCAGAGAGAGGCAATGGCGCTGAGCATCCAGTACGTTCATGTAGTCGGAAAGGCCATAGGTGAACTGATTCTGCGAAAGATCCAGCGCCTCCTTTGCCTTATCCCGCCCCTTTTCCAGGGAATCCTTCCGGATTTTGTCCTGGCTCACGGCGGTCATGGCGCTTCGTACTTCACCGGCTGCTTTGAGCACCGTATTTTCATAGGCCGCCTGCATTTCCTTTTCCTTTTCGCTCTGCACCCTCACATTTCTTTTGAGGGCGCCGCCGTTGAAAAGAGGGTACGTCACCTGGGGCATGATGCCGAAGGCGTGACTGCCGGCGGAGAAGAGGCCGCCGGAAAGGGCCGCCAGGCCCAGCACGCCGAGGATGGAAAACTTCGGTTTCATTTCCGCCCTGGCTTCCCTGGTTTTAGCTATCTGCGCCGCCCAGGCCATTTCCGCCGCATGCACATCGGGCCGCTGGCGGAGCACCTCCGCTGGAATGGCGTTGTACAGGGTGCTGTCGACGTCCGGAAGGGGCGACGGGGTCAGGAGTTTTTCATTCAGCGCTCCCGGCACGGTGCCGGTGAGAATGGAAATCCGGTTCAGCGCAGCTGCGATTTCCGTCTTCAGTTCCGGCACCTTGGCCTCCGATTCATGAAGTGTGTAGGATGCCTGGTCGGCGGGAAGAGCAGAAAGAAGACCGGTGTTTTCATTCACCTGAAGGAGGGAGAGATTTTCCTTCTGGTTTTGGATATGGGCCTCTGTCACCGCCAGCTCTTCCTGCAGGGTGCGGAGGGTGATGTAATTCATGGCCACCTCCGCCGAAAGGGATACCCATGTAGAGTAAAGCATGCCCCTTTGTGCCTCCAGCGATTTTTCCGAAGCCTTCACTTTGGCCCTGTTTTTGCCAAAGAAATCGGGCTCCCAGGAGGCATCCAGTCCTGCATAGGAAAGGTTATGGCTGTTGTCAATGGTCATGCCTGGCACTTTTTCCAGCGCCGCCGGTGTCACGTCGGAAATCGCCCCTTCCGGTGCCTGTGCCCTTACCCAGCCGGCGCCTGCATGTACCCAGGGCACCAGGGATGCCTTGGTCATGCCCAGTGCTTCCCGGGCCTGCTTCAGCCGGGACTCCGCCTGCGCTAAATCACGGTTCCGGTCAAGGGCTGTATAAATGAGAGAGTCCAGCGTGTCATCATGAAAGACCTTCCACCACTCCGACAGCACTTCCGGCGACAGGGAGGCTCCCTTCGTTTCTGTGAAATAGGGATTTTCGTATATTCCCGTCAGAGCGGTCCAGGAAGTTTTCTCCAAATTCAACGGCTCCTCTGCCCTCGCCGCCAGGGGAAACAAGCAAAAAGCAGCCGACAGCAGGGAAACTGCGCCAAGGGCTGCTTTCTTTTTCCTATCCATACCGCCACCTCCTTATGAGCAGCATATGAAAGAAACTATCATCTTTTATGTCCTTATTTTATCAAATTCAAATTTGAATTACAACTATCCTGTTGAAAGTTTATATGGAAAAAGAACGGAAGGCTGTCCGGAAGTTTCTATCTTCTTTCATCTATCTTCTATCGTCTATCTTCTATCTTCTTTCGTCTAAAACTCATTGCGTTCCCTGAATTATAAGCGTATAATTAAAAACCGTAATGCTTCTTTTTACATATATAGGAGGACCCCTTTGATTTCCAAGATACAATCCATTCTTTCCCATATCAAGCTGATTCACCAGATTGCCCTGGGCCTGGTGATAGGCATCGTGCTGGCAGTGACCCTGCCACAGTCGGTGCCGCTGCTCAAGGTATTCGGCGACCTTTTCGTGAAAGCCCTGAAAAGCGTGGCTCCGGTGCTGGTTTTCTTCCTTGTCATCAACGCCATTGCACAAAAAAAGCCAGACCAGAAGGGCAGCATGAAGCCCATCGTCACCCTGTACATGACAAGCACTTTCCTGGCTTCCATTATCGGCGTGTCCTTTTCCTTCCTCTTCCCCACCACCCTCTCCCTTGAGACCGGTGCGGAAGTGGGAAATACAGCGCCGCCCAGCGGTATAGGAGAAGTGCTTTTCAACCTGGTCATGAGCACCATCGACAATCCGGTGAGCGCCCTCTTGAATGCCAATTACATCAGCATCCTCCTCTGGGCAGTCATCTTCGGCATTGCCATGAAATCCATGGGCAGTGACCACACGAAAAGAATGCTTGATGATACCGCCAAAGCAGTCACCAAAATCGTGGGCTGGGTCATCCACCTGGCGCCCCTTGGCATTATGGGACTGGTGGCCAATTCCGTAGGCAGCGAAGGCCTTTCCGCCCTCCTTGGCTATATGAAGCTTCTGGCCGTCCTTATTGGCGCCTACGGCACCGTAGCCCTGGTAATGAACCCGCTCCTTGTTTTCACAAGGATTCATAAAAATCCCTACCCCCTGGTACTCACCACCCTGAAGGAAAGCGGTGTCTATGCCTTCTTCACCAGAAGCAGTGCCGCCAATATTCCGGTAAACCTCTCCCTATGCCGCCGTCTGGGACTGGACCCGGACATGTACACCATTTCCATCCCCCTGGGAGCTGCAGTCAATACAGCCGGCGCCTCCGTCACCATTTCCGTCCTCTCCCTGGCCGCCGCCCACACCCTAGGCATTGAAGTAGACATCCCCACGGCCTTCCTCCTCTGCCTGGTAGCCACCATCGGCGCCTGCGGAGCCTCCGGAGTCGCCGGCGGCTCCCTCCTCCTCATCCCCGTAGCCTGCGCCTCCTTCGGCATCAGCAACGACATCTCCATGCAGGTGGTGGGCGTGGGATTCATCATCTCCGTACTGGAAGACGCCTGTGAAACAGCCCTAAACAGCTCCAGCGACGTCCTCTTCACCGCCACGGCGGAATTTGAAAAGAGAAGAAAAGAAGGCACTTTGAAGAGTTCGGATATGGTGCTGGAGGGAGACGTAGAAGATAGACGATAGAAAGTTTTCTGTGGTGATGGAACCGCAGTGGTGTCATGTTTGAGTAGGAAACCATTCGTAAACAGTTTCCTGCCGTCATGAATCACCACCGGCGCCACGCCGGATGGGAAACTATTTGCAAACAGTTTCCTATTGCTATGAAACGCCATCGGCGCCACGCCGGATAGGAAACCCTTCGCGAACAGTTTCCTATCGCTATGAAACACATCGGCTTCATGCCGGATAGGAAACCATTCGCGAACAGTTTCCTGCCGCTTTGAAACGCCATCGGCGCCACGCCGGATAGGAAACCATTCGTAAACAGTTTCCTGCTGCTATGAATCACATGGCCCCCATGCCGGACAGGAAACCATTGGCAGGCTGCTTCCCGCCGACTGGCATTTAACGAATTTTCTCTCACTTACTACTTTTACCGAGATCCTTCGCTAACGCTCAGGATGACAGGTGGGAGGCGGGAAGAAAATTTCTAAACACAGTAGTTCTGCCACGCCGAATAGGAAGCCTTTCCACAATAAAATCCCCGCCGGTCATGATTTCATGACCGGCGGGGATTTTTCATTTCTCAGCACTTTTTCAGAACTTTCACGATTTCTCCCATGTAAATGCTGTGGTTATTGCCGGCCTGTCTGCCGGAATTCCATCTTTCGTAGGTTTCCTTGTCCGTATAGAACTCTTCCTTCATTTCATGGGTATAAATCTTCCGGCACACCAGGATCAGGTCCGCTTCTTCCAGACCCACCGCTTCGTCACCAATAGCATAGGGATGAAGGCCGCTGCCTTCGAATTTGTCGCCGTCCCTTCCGGAGTGGGAGCCCATGTAGCTTTCCTTTGGCTTTAAGGATACCGGTGGGAAGGACAGTGTGAAATAGTCCTGGGCATCCAGAATGGTCTTGGTGAAACGGCTCTGGCGGATATAGATGGAAGCCACCGGCTTTCTCCACATGACACCGAAGCCGCCCCAGGTCACAAGCATGGGATTGCATTTTTCTTTATTTCCTGCGGTGACAATGCAGTAATCGGCCAGATTGGTAAACGGATTCAGTCCACATTCTTCCACAGGGATTTCTTTAAAAGACATAGCAGGTCTCCTCTCATTCAATAAATTCTATACGGATTATACCATTTTCTTATATATTTCTAAAGAGGAATTATGATAAAATACCGAAAGTAAATATTCTTACAAGGAGTCACTATGAGCCAGCGGAAAGCCGATTTTTTTCTTTTTACTGCCGCCTTCGTGTGGGGCAGTTCCTACGGATTTATGAAACTGGGCGCAGAGACCATGCCGCCTATCTCCATTGCGGCGCTGCGCTGTCTTTTTGCCTTCTTCCTCCTTCTCCCCTTCTTCATGAAGCGTATCAGGAAGACCGACCGGGAAATACTGAAATACAGCGCCATCACCGGCTTTCTCATTGCCGGCGTCTTCATCGGCGTCATTTACGGTGTCATCGGCACCTCCGCCTCCACCGCCGGATTCCTTATTTCCACCTCCGTCATCATGGTCCCCATCCTTCACGGTCTCTACATACGGAAGATGCCCTCCCTGCCCATCATGGCAGGCACCGCCATCGTCACCGCCGGTCTTTTCATTCTGAACGGTGTCACCTCCATCACCTTGGACAAGGGTTTCGTGCTCTGCCTGCTGGCGGCCTTCCTTTACGCCCTGGACATTCTCTTCACCAATACCTTCGTCTCCAAAGTAGACAGCCTGCTTCTGGGCATATGGCAGATGGGCTTTGCAGGCCTCATGGCCGGCGCCGCCTCCCTCCTCCTGGAAACGCCAAGGCTCCCTTCCACCCTTCCCGAATGGAGTGCCATCCTGGGGCTTGCAGTCTTCTCCTCCGCCTACGGCTTCACCGTGCAGGCCGTGGCCCAGGAATATACCACCCCCGAAAGGGCAGGCTTCATTTTCTCCCTGGAACCGGTCTTCGCCGCCATCTTCGCCTACTTCTTCCTCGGTGAAAACATGGGCATAGGAGAACTCACAGGCGCCGCCCTCATCCTTCTGGGCGTGTGGGCCGCCGGAGGAACAATCCGTCTGCCGGCATGGATAAAGGGCCGCTGATGCGGCCCCGGGTTCAAAAGGTTCAAAGGGTTCTGCCCGCTTCCAGCGGGCGGGTTCAGAAGGTGTGGTATCGCCGCTTCTGGACACGCCTGCGGCGTGAGGGTTCAGAAGGTTCTTAGGGTTCTAAGGTTTGACAGCCCTTCGGGCTGAGGGTTGTGGTATCGCCGCCTTCGGCGGCGATGAGTATGTAGTCAGCGTTACGTGCCTGCCCTTAGTGTCAGAAGTTTTACATGACGAAGAGCCAGAGCCCCCTTCCCCAGGAAGGGGGTGGCGCCGGAGGCGACGGAGGATAGGGACGTGAATTAGACGATAGACATCAGAAATCAGACGACAGACTGCGTTACGTGCTAACCTTCCCGCCCTCATGGTCATTCTGAGCCGCAGGCGAAGAATCTTGGTACGCGGCACTTATGAGGCAAATGCTATTAAATACAAGTCGGCGGGAAGGCTGCCGTTTGGCAGTCAGGTCAGCGTAGAGTATCAATCCGGCTTGCAGCGTCGTACACCCCTG
>NZ_UPZP01000028.1 GCF_900538805.1 uncultured Dialister sp. | reverse complement strand
AAACGGCTTCCGTGTAAGGTCAAAAATGTCAGGTTTATTAATAGGAATCTAATTTACACAAGGAATTTTACACCCTCAATAGCCCGGCTCAGAAATGTTGCTGATTTCTGCCTAAGGAAGGAGGCTCTGGCTCTTCGTCATGCACCACCGGTGATACAAATGTAAATTTCGTAACGCTGACTTTATAATCATTGCCGCGAAGCGGCTATCCACAACTCTCTGAACCCGAGCCGCAGCGCGGCTCCAATGGCGATACCGCCCCCTTGAGCGAAGCGAACACAACTTTTCTACACAACCTGCCGCCGTTAGGCGGCCATAACCTTCGGGGCCAAAGGCCCCGTCAACCTTCCCCTCTGAACCCTTTGAACCAGCCCGCCGGAGGCGGGCCGAACCTTCTGAACCCGGGGCGGCTCCGCCGCCCCCTAGGGTTTCAATCCTTCCACCTGCTTTCTGATACTTTTCACGTCGCTCTGTATCTGCTTCATAGTCTTCATGGGGCCCGACTGGTCCCTGGCGTCGCGGAGGCTCATGGTGCGGCCCGTTTCTTTGTCCACCAGTTCGATGGTGCCCAGATGGAGTCTGCCGTTGATGATGTGGAAGGCGTCGGTGCGGATGATGCCGAAGTTGGTGTCAATGGCTACGTCGTAGAAGTCCACGGCCCGCCAGCGGTTGTTGAAGGTGCCGGAAATGCCGTTGAAGGGGATGAGCATATAGAAGCCGGGGGTGGAGGAGAAGCGGCCGAAGGCGACGAGGTGTTTCTGGTCTCCGTCGCAGTGGATTTCGCCGTCCAGGTCCACCAGGCAGTAGAATTTGGGCTCATTGGAGGGGATGCGGCTGTCCAGGTCTTCGCCGTGGAGGTAGATGTCGTAGGAGCGGCTGTCGATGTTGTAGTTCCCGCTGGCGCTGACGGTGCCTCCGTAGACCCGGGCGTTGACGCCGGTGAAGGTCATCTCTCCGTCGTCGTAATGGATATTTCCTTTTACGTTCATGAAATCCAGGGCAGGAATATGAAGTTCCTTCATGGTCACTTCGCCGTCGGCCTGCAGGTGGGCGAGGGGACCGTTTCCTTTGGCGGTGAGGGTCATTTTATCGTGGATATCGTCGCCCAGTCCCAGGGAAGAGGGGTCCACGCCCCGGGCGGTGAAGCTGATGATGGAGGGCAGGCCCTTTTCTTTGAAATTGGTCTCACAGGAAAGTTCTACGCCGTCGCCTACGGCGGTGCCGCCAAAACTGCCGGTGGTGAGGCTGATTTTAGTGAGGCCCCTGGTGTCGATGGCACCGGCCATGTTCACGTGTTTCATGATGTAGTGGCGCTCCCGGCAGCTGGCCTCCATGCGGGCATTCCGGATGGTGAGCCGGCATTTGAGGGGCCTGCTTTTCCGGTTGAAATTGGACACTTTGTCTTCCAGCGTTTCATCGGAAGGCGTTTCCTTTTTCTCTTTCGGCTCCTGCTGCTGCCTGACAAAATCCACCTTCATGTTTTCGTCGAAGCGGACGGCAAAGGTGGGATTGTTCAGGGTGATTTCCTCCAGGGTGGTGGAAACCAGGTGCTTTCGGATGATATCCCAGGGATTCACTTTGAATGATCCGGAGGGGACGCGGAGGATGGGATTTCCGTCGGGGTCATCCCAGGCAAGGTTTTCAAAGGTGACGCCGCCGTGAATGTTGGCGGTAATGGATTCTACGGTGATGGTGCCCCGGAGCATGTCCTGCCTAGTGACGGCGTAGTTGAAAATCCGGGCGGCGCCGCAGCTGGCGATTTTGGCAAGGAGAAGGATAAGGCAGAACAGGACGAGAAGGATGCCCAGAATGGCAAGGGCGTAGGGGCCCCACCGCTTTTCATGGCGCAGTCTGGTGAGCTTTTCCTTCATGGGCATCCTCCTTACTATTTAATGAGAAATCAGGTATTTCCGGATTCTTTCTATGCGCTTCGGTGTATCGGGGTGGTCGTTCAAAAGGCTTTTGAAGAAGCCTCCGCTGCCGCCGCCGTAAATGGATTCGATGCGGTTAAGCCCCAGGGCCAGGCCCCGCCCCAGTCCCAGACGGCAGGCGTAGGCGTCGGCTTCATATTCTTCCTTCCGGCTGCCGAAACGGGAGATGAAGAGCATCGGTGTCTGGAGGAGGAAGGAGAGAATATTGTACTGCAGGCTGATGAAGAGGGCGAAAAGGTTGATAATAAGGCCCAGAAAGGGAATCCATATGAGGAGCCGGCAGATGAGGAAAATGGTGTTGTACACCAGGACGATAATCTGGCCGAACCAGGACATGCCTACGCAGAGCAGGTTGGCGCCGGTGTGGCCCCGCTGGATATGCCCCATTTCATGGGCCATGACGCCAAGGAGCTCCTCTTCCGGAAACTGGCGGAGAAGGGGCGCCATGACCACAATGCTCTTTCCCAGGGAAAAGGCGTTGTACTCATTCCGCAGTCCCACGTACAGGCGGTAGTCCGAAGGGTCAAGCTCTCCCCGCCGGCAGATTTCATGAAGCCCCTCCTCCAATAGGCGGGCATCCTCCCCGTAGGCCTTGCGGCCGCCTTCGGAATAGACAAAGAACCGCTCCATCACCCCCAGCCGGGCCAGAATGGCAGGTATGATGACGGAGGCCAGGGAAAGCTTCAGGAGGAGCGTGCCGTCATCGACCCCTGTGGAGGTGCCGCCCATGTAGTAAAGGGACAGCATGACGGACCAGAAGGAGAAATCCATAATAAAATTAACTATAAAAGTAAGGATAACCAGAATGACAGGGGTGAGGGACATGGCAGTCTCCTTTCCATAGGGCATGAATGACTTGTGTCTTTCCCTAATCATATCACGAAAAAGAAAACACGGTAAAATCGGAAAATGATTTTACCGTGTTTTTCTCTGGGGTGCTGCATGATTCTAATGGTAAGCGTAGAGTGGTATGATTCTGCTCCTTTAAAGCAAGAAGGTTCAGGCGCCTTACGACGCCCGGGTTCAAGCCGCCATTGGGCTCACGCCCTTGGCGGCTCCGGTTCCGCCCACAGAGCGGGCTGGTTCAGAGGGAGTTTTATAGGCCGCCTTCGGCGTAAGGGTTGACAGGCCCAAAGGGCCCGAAGTTTGACAGGCCCTGGCGGGCCCGAGGCTTCATATAATCTGCGGCGAAGCCGCCACCACAACCCTCGGGCCAAAGGCCCGTCAAACTTAAGAACCTTAAGAACCCTCGGGGCGAAGCCCCGTCAACCTTCCCCTTTGAACCCTCTGAACCTTTTGAACCTTCTGAACCCGGTCCGCGCCCAAAGGGCGCGGACCCCTCACAAATCCCTGAAATGAAACTGTTTCTTCCCGGAAGCGTAGTCTCCCACAATCTGTCCATGGCCCAGGAGTTTGTATTTATAGGACACCAGGCCTTCCAGTCCCACCGGGCCGCGGGCGTGGATTTTAGAGGTGGAAATGCCCACTTCCGCGCCGAAGCCGTAGCGGAAGCCGTCGGCGAAGCGGGTGGAGGCATTCCGGTAGACGCCGGCGGAGTCCACGAGAGTCATGAAGCGCCTGGCGGTTTCCTCATTTTCCGTAATAATGCAGTCCGTGTGGTGGGAGCCGTAGGTATTGATGTGGCTGATGGCTTCATCTACCCCATCCACCAGCTTAATGGCCAGGATGAGGTCCAGGTATTCCCGGTGCCAGCTTTCACCTTCGGGAATCACATCTACCGGAATGATACGGTTCACTTCCTCGGTGCCCCGGATGGTGACGCCTGCCTGATGGAGAGCATCCGCCAGCTTTGGCAGGAAACTGCCGGCAATGCTCCTGTGTACCAGCACCGTTTCCACGGCGTTGCAGGCGGCGGTGTACTGGGTCTTCCCGTCCATAATGAGGGGGATGGCCTTTTCTATGTCGTAGTCCCTATCCACGTACATGTGGCAAACGCCGTCGGCATGGCCCAGGACGGGGATGGAGGTGTGGTTCATGATGTACTGCACAAAGGCGTTGGAGCCCCGGGGAATGAGAAGATCCACGGAACCGTGGCATTCCAGCAGTTCGTCGATTTCATTGTGCTGCTCCGCCTGGAGGAGGCACTTTTCCGGAAGGCCCGCCTTCATGGCCGCTTCATGGATAAGGGTGAAAAGAATGCGGTTGGTATAGGTGGTTTCCTTTCCGCCCTTCAGGATGGCGCAGTTGCCGCTTTTCAGGCAGAGGGAGGAAATCTGCACCAGCGCGTCGGGACGGGCTTCAAAGATGACGCCGATGACGCCGATGGGGCAGGTGACCCGGGTAAGGGTGAGCCCTTCATCCAGCTCACGGTGCAGGGTCACTTTCCCGATGGGGTCCGGCAGGGAAATCAGACTGGTGAGCTCTTGGGTCACATCGGAGAGCTTGGTTTCATCAAAGGTGAGACGCTTCATCACTGCTGGAGCCACCTGGTTTTGGACGGCCAGGGCAAGGTCCTTCCGGTTGGCTTCAAAGATTTCTTCCCTGTGCTCATCCAGACTGCTCCGAATGAGCGAAAGCGCCTCATTCCGCTTCTCCAACGGCATGGCGGCCAGCAGAGGGGATGCCAGTTTCATCTGTTTCGTTTCTTCTCGTATATCCATGGGGAAATCTCCTTTCCTATAGTACTTCCATTGTATGGGACTGTGGGGAGGGAGTCAATATGTTTGATAGAAGTTTCCTGTTGGTATGAAATACAGCGGTGTCATGCCGAGTAGGAAACTATATGCGAAAAGCTTCCTGTCGGTAAGAAACACAGCGGTGTCATGTCGAGTAGGAAACTATATGCGAAAAGTTTCCTGCCGGCAAGAGACACAGCGGCGTCATGTCGAGTAGGAAACTATATGCGAAAAGTTTCCTGTCGGTAAGAAACAGCAGTGGAGTCACGCTCAATAGAAAACTATACGCGAATAGTTTCCTGTCGGTAAGATACACAGCGGTGTCATGTCGAGTAGGAAACTATTTGCGCAAAGTTTCCTGTCGGTAAGAGACACAGTGGAGCCACGCTCAATAGGAAACCATACGCGAAAAGTTTCCTGTCGGTAAGAAACAGCAGTGGAGTCACGTTCAATAGGAAACTATACGCGAAAAGTTTCCTGCCGGTATGAAACACAGCGGTGTCGTGTCGAGTAGGAAACTATATGCGAAAAGTTTCCTGTCGGTAAGAAACAGCATTGGAGTCACGTTTAATAGGAAACTATACGCGAAAAGTTTCCTGTCGATAAGAAACAGCAGTGGAGTCACGTTCAATAGGAAACTATATGCGAAAAGTTTCCTGTCGGTAAGAAACAGCATTGGAGTCACGCTCAGTAGGAAACTATACGCGAATAGCTTCCTGTCGGCAAGAGACACAGCGGCGTCATGTCGAGCAGGAAACCATACGCGAAAAGTTTCCTGTCGGTAAGAAACACAGCGGTGTCATGTCGAGCAGGAAACTATATGCGAAAAGTTTCCTGTGGGTAAGAAGCACATTGGCGTCATGTCGAGTAGGAAACTATTCGCGAACAGCTCCCTGTCGGTATGAATCCAACTGCCGCTGCGTCGGACAGGAACCCATATGCAAAAAGTTTCCTGTCGGCATGAAACATCATAGTCTCACGACGTACAGGAAACTTTTTTCTTACATTTTGGCCCGGAGTTTCTTTTCCCACCAGGAGAAGAAGAAGGTGAGGAGGATAGCCACGGTCCAGTAGGCGATGGCGTCGGCGATGTAGGGCTCTGTGCGGCGGTTGTAGAGGGCGGAGAAAATGTCCGCTTCTGCAAACATGTCCACCACCTTCACCGTGAATACCAAAGCCAGGAGCTTGATGGTTTTCAGGTAGTAGGTGAAGAAGGTGGGGAGGGCCACGATGAAGGCCTGGGGGAAGACGATGCGGGTGAAGGCGGCAAAGGGGGTCATGCCCATGGATACGGCCGCTTCATACTGGCCCTTGTCCACCGACATGAGGGCGCCCCGCACGTTTTCCGACTGGTAGGCCGTATTGTACAGGATGAAGGTGGTGAATACGGTCCAGTAGGGGCTCACGTCGAAGGGCTTCACCGTATGTCCCGTGAGGGAGGAAATCACCGGCGCCAGCAGGAAGGGCAGGGAGTTGTACACGATGAAAAGCTGCACGATGCTGGGCACGCCCCGGAAGAAGGAAACGAGGACGGTGAAAATGCCGTTCACGAAGCGTCCGGAGTTCTGCCGGATCACGGCGATGACAGAGCCGAAGAGGATGCCGAAGAAAAGACTGATGAAGGCCATGAAAAGAGTATTGGGGATGGCCTTGGCGATGAAGAGGAAGGCAGTAGGAAGTACGGCAAAATCAATCATCAGCAAGCCCTCCTTTCATGTTTGGCATTATATTTCTGAAAGAGGTGGAACACCGTTTCCACCAGAATCACCAGGGCCCAGTAAATGAGGGCCACGGCGCAGTAGGTTTCCAGTTTTCCCTGGCCGTAATTAGCATTGATGATGAGGCCTGCCCGGCCCATGAGGTCCACCACGCCGATGAAGAACATGACGGAGGTGTCCTTTAAAATATTGATGGCTTCGCTCACCAGACTGGGGAGTGCCACCGGCAGGGCCTGGGGCGCAATGATGTGCACCACCCGGTGGAAGGGGGAGAGGCCAAAGACCATGGCCGCCTCATGCTGTCCCCGGTCCACGGAGAGGTAGGCGGGGCGGATGATTTCAGAAATCACCGGGGTATAGTGGAAGGAAAGGGCGATGAGCACATAGGCCGTGAGGGGCCAGCCGTCGGGGCTGATGTGGAGAGAGCGCACAATCACCGGCAGCACGAAGTACACCAGGTACAGGTCCAGAATGAAGGGCATGGACCGGTTGTAGGACAGCCAGATTTCACAAATCTGGTGAAGTAGAGGCACTTTGGCAATGCGAATCACCGCCACCAGGGTGCCGAAGAAAAGGCAGAGCACAATGGAGGCGGCAATCACTTCCATGGTAAAGGGGAGCGCCGTGGAAAGCCTTGGAAAGAGGCCCAGGAAATAGGAGAAATTGAAGGTCAGCATATTAACCCTCTTCTCTTTTCAGCATACGCTGGAGGAACTGGCGGGTCTTTTCTTCCTTCGGATGGACGAAGATGTCATCGGGACTTCCTTCTTCCACCACCCGGCCTTCGGACATGAACACTACCTTGGAGGACACTTCTTTGGCGAAATGCATTTCATGGGTCACGATAATCATGGTAATGCCCAGGGTGGCCACGGAGGCGATGGTATCCAGCACTTCCCCCACCAGCTCCGGATCCAGGGCGGACGTGGGTTCATCGAAGAGAATCACATCCGGCCTTGGCGCCAGGGCCCGGGCAATGCCCACCCGCTGCTGCATGCCGCCGGACAGTTCAGAGGGATACATTTTCGCATAATCCGCCATGTGCACCCGCTCCAGTTCCTTCATGGCGATTTCCAGGGCCTCCTTCTTCGGCTTTCCATAGCCGTAGATGAGACCTTCCGTTATGTTTTCCAGCACCGTCTTGTTGCGGAACAGGTTGAACTGCTGGAACACCATGGTGGATTTCCGGCGGAGATTCTGGATTTCCTTCTTGGAAATATGGGAGAAATCCACAGACACGTCGCTGATGGTGAGCTTTCCGGCGTCCGGCTTCTCCAGGTAATTCAGGCAGCGGAGAAAGGTGGTCTTACCGGTGCCGGAGGGCCCCAGAATGGACACCACGCTTCCCTTCTCCACGGACAGGTTGATATCTTTTAAAACCTCCGCATTTCCGAAGGATTTGCGGATATGTTCAGCTTTGAGCACAAGGGACATAAAGAGCCTTCTTTCTATGGTATAATCGCGTTTTGGCAATATAAAAACCCCGTCCCCATGGGACGGAGAATTCCGTGTTCCACCCAGATTTATCCCTTCGTCGCCGAAGGAACCTTGGCCAGTGCAGGAAATCAAAACTTTCCACACTTGAGGCTGTAACGGGCTTCCCGGACAGCCCTACTTCCTTCAGGCCATCAGCTCAGAGAGGCACTTCCATGCAATTCCCGCACCCCCTTCCACCATCGGGGCTCGCTTTTCCGGTTCCATCCATGTACTTTCTCTCTTCATTGCAGAAATAACAGATTAATTGTCTTGAATATAACATACATAGGGGGAGAAATGCAAGGGGTCCTGTCGGCTATCGGCTGCCCGCTTACCGCTTACCGCTTGTGGAGATGTCAGACTGTCAGACGTCAGACGCGAAGGCGGCTATATACTCATCGCCCGACAGGGCGATACCACCACCCTCTGAACCCTTTGAACCAGCCCGCCGAAGGCGGGCCGAACCCTCTGAACCTTTTATTATTTTAATTATTTAATCCATTTCATGGCGTCCTTCATGGCCGCCGGCAGGGCCTGGCCGAAGAGGCGGTTCATGGCGTCCCGGGTGACAAGCCAGGTGCGGCCCGATTTCCTTCGTTCTCCTTCCGTCATGCGGGCGGCGGCGTGGCCGGCACCGGCAGCAGCGCTTCTCACCACGCCGCTGTCCCGGTTCCATATCCGGGCGGCTTCAATGGTGGAAAACACAAGGAGAAGGGGATTTAAGGTCAGGAGCTTGGTTTCTTCTTTCTTTCCACCGTAAACTCTTTCTGCTGCGCAGCGGAGGAGGAGCCAGGTATTTCCGGAGCGGCGGACTTCGGAAAGGGACAGCACGCCCCCTTCCCCGGCCCTTTCGCAGTCGGACTGCACCCTTTTGGCGTCGGCGCCGTAGAGGTCCGCCGCTTCTTTCGGCGTGATGACTTCTTCCAGAGGGTCAAAGGGAAGATGGTATATGTCCATTTTCCCCAGGTCCGGCTCATAG
The DNA here is from genome assembly GCF_900538805.1 of uncultured Dialister sp. Lineage (GTDB taxonomy): Bacteria > Bacillota > Negativicutes > Veillonellales > Dialisteraceae > Dialister. The sequence continues at coordinate 16,163 of NZ_UPZP01000028.1, read as the reverse complement.
GCGGAGGAGGGAAAAATGTAAATAGCCCCTTCACCGGCGGCTAGGGCGCTGCCGGATGGCAGGCGGCGGCCGGAAAGATAGGCCCTGTAGGCGGCCATTGCTTTTTCAGCAGGCAGGGAGGAGGAAATGAAATCCACCGGTCCTTCGCCTGCCGCCAGCCCTTCTCCTTCCGGAATGGCCGGCTTCTTATCCAAAAGATACAGATGGACTCCGTCGGTGAGAATCCATCCGCTTTGGGGAACGGCGCCGGTGAGGCAGGCGCCATAGCAGTCCTGGGACTGCTCTTCGTTTTCTGTATGTGCGTATATTCGAATCATAATACCTCGGGGGGATTAGTGGGACAGTGGGAGAGTGAGACAGTGAGACAGTGAAGCGGCTGTCGGCTGACCGCTTTCCGCCGGCGCTGGACTATATTCTCGAAAGCAAGAGGGTTCAGGCGCCTTTAGGGAAGCACTGATTAATTCGCAGAATCAAATTTCATATGTATTTTTATCCAATGCTACGTCATCAGTCTCCTTAAATAGCTCGCTATTCGCGTCGACTGATTCCTTGCATTGAATAAAAATACAAGAATGAAATCTGATAACGATTTAATCAGCGCTTCCCTAGCGCCCAGGTTCTATCGGTCATGTGCTGGTGCACTGACCGATGGGTTCCGCCCACAGAGCGGGCTGGTTCAAAGGGAGTTTTGTATGCCGCCTTCGGCGTGAGGGTTGACGGCCCAAAAGGCCCGAAGTTTGACAGGCCCTGGCGGGACCGAAGGTTCTTAAGTTGGACAGCCCTTTCAGGGCTGAGGGTTGTGGTATCGCCGCTGGCGCGGCGATGAGTTTTAGATGCCGCCAAAGGCGGCATTTATACTTGTGCCCGATAGGGCACTACCATAACCCTCAGCGGCGCAGCCGCTGTCAAACTTTAGAACCCTCGGGGCGAATGCCCCGTCAATCTTCAGAACCCTCACGCCCACCAGGGCGTGTCCAATGGCGATACCTTCCCTTCTGAACCCTTTGAACCAGCCCGCCTTCGGCGGGCCGAACCCTCTGAACCCGGTGGCCGCGCAGCGGCCACCTTTTTATAACGACGACATCATGCGGATATGTCCGGCCAGCAGTTCCTTATTAATATAGGCGTGCACCTTTTCCATGGGAGAGCCTTCGGCGATGGTTTCCCGATCTCTGCTGCCGGCGCCGTGGCTCTGGACTTTTCCGTCGTAGTCGTAGCGGGTCATGGAGAGGGTCTGGATCCGTTTGTGGGGCACGTCCATTTTCACGTGATAAATGACGGAGGAGAAGTTCTGGTCCTTCCAGGGATAGGAAATACGAATCCAGAAGGTGGCGTAGCCGTCCTTGTAGGAAATGGTATTTTTCTCCACGTCATAGGTGCTTCCGTGGAAACGGACGCCCTCTTCTTTATAAATGACGAGCCACTGGGGATTGGTGAAACGGGGAAGGGGATTTTCCACGTAGTGGTTGTACAGGTTCATGCCGAAGGAATGGGGCACCAGGGCGCTCCAGTTCTGGGGATCGTCGCTGTAGGTGAAATCGTTGGTGACGGTGCCTTTCTCATCCAGGGTCTTCATTTCCGTGACCCGATAGGCCCGGCGGTTCTTGTCAAATTCAATGTTGGAAATGGCGCTGCCATCTTTTCCTTCCGACTTGATGGACAGGGAAGCCCGAAGGCCGCTGTCCACATAGGAGTCCGTGTCCACCAGGGTGGCATTGGAATCCTGGAAGGGGATCCAGTTCTCCGCCAATGCGGTTTCTCCGCCCACCATGAGGCAGGCAGCAAGTATGGGAGCTAATAGTTTTTTCATGATAACCTCCTGTGGGCGTGGGATAGTGAACTAGTGGGCTAGTGGGCTAGTGGGTTAGCGGGCTAGTGGGCTGGGGATTGGGGAATGGGGAATGGAGGTTGGAGGTTGGCAGCCTTTGGTCGCAATCAGCTATCGGCTGTCGGCTTACCGCTGTCCGTCTGCAGAGGCCCCTTTGGCAGCTGGCGCCACCACCTTTCCCCGTTGGGAAGCGTCTAACCATGCTATGCATAGTGCGGCTTAAATGGCGGAAGGGAGAGAACGTAACGTCTTGCGCCCCCTTAGGTGGCAAAGGAACTGGATTTGTAGGGGAGTGAAACGACCTGAAAATCCAGTGACATGCTTCCCACCGGGGCGGAGAGGGCCGCGAAGTGGCGCGGGGGTGTACGAGGGAATATGGAAAAATGACGCTCTATGTGGTCATCGTCGCCGCCAAAGGCGGCATTTATACTCATCGCCGCAAAGCGGCGATACCACAACCCTTTTATACAACCCTTTTACACAACCTGCGGCGCCAGCCGCGCCCCTTGCACCCGAAAGGACGCCCCTTTGAACCTTCTGAACCAGCCCGCCTTTGGCGGGCCGAACCCTCTGAACCCGGGACGCGCAGCGTCCCCTCTATTTCAAACTTTTAATTACCCGTAAATCCTGGGGTGTAAGGAAGGGGGTGTATGGCTTTCCCAGGTACAGGGACAGGGTATCCACCAGGCTTCTGATATGGGGTGCATCTACGTGCATCATGTCGGAGAGGTCCCGAAGGCTGCCCATGCCGCAGGGGAGGTCTTCGGAAAGGTAGCGGCCGGTGAGGTCCGCCGGGCCCATGACGGTTTTGTAGGATTCATTTTCCGTGAGGGCTTCATACAGGCTTTCCTTCTTTTCACCCCAGGAGGCATTAAGCACGTCCAGAAGGGAGGAGAGGGAAAGACCCAGGGCTTTCCCTATGGCAATCCGTTCCCTGTCGCAGGCTTCCATGTAGGCAGCCACCCTTTTGGTGAGGGGAGCGCCGAAGAAATGGAATTCTTCCCCGTTTTCAATACGGGTGACATTGAAGAGGCAGACGGTGACATGGATGATGGGATTGGTGGCGGAAAGGGAAGTGGAGGCGGGAGAAGCTACCCGGCTCACCTTAGGTGCCATGAGGTGGAGAAGGGTGCTGAGTTCTCCTTCTTCACCGAGGCAGGAATAACCGATTTCTTCCTTCATGGCCTTGAATTCCAGTGTTTTGTAATCGGAAGAGAGGCGGGCGATGAAGGGCATGTTGGCGGTTTCCGCAATGGCGATGGACGGCGCATTCTGCTTTCTGGACAGCAGGCGGCATGCCTTGATGGCGCCCCAGCAGCCGTTCATGAAAAGAAGGCACTGCCCGTCATGAAGGAAGGGGGCGATTTCCTCCACCACCGCTTCATGGTCCGTGGCGTGGGTGCATACCATAAGGATGTCCGCTTCCTCCACCGCCTTTTTCAGGTCCGTAGTGAAGGGAACATACAGGGACGTGTCGATTTTTCCCCGTACCGTGAGGGGCGACTGGTTCCAGCAGGCGGCCTTGATGCGGTTTCGCACGTACACCTGGCAGGGCACATTTTTCAGATTAAAATAAGCGGCTCCGGCCAGTGCGGTGCTTCCGGCGCCGATGATGGAAATATTCATGGTTCCTCCTAGAGTTCCGGTCAAATGATTCACCGGATGGTCCTTTTTATTATACTATTTATAGCGCCGCCATGCTTTGAAAAATTGAGAAATGGGAAATCAAAAAAAGCTGTGAAAAATGTCAATCATTTCTTCACAGCTCCTTTGATTTTCTATGAAAAGCCGCTATCAGTGGTTTATCTTTGGTATTTCTTTTTTACAGGAAAGAGGGGTTCAACAGTTCACTGTTCCCAGCTGAAGATACAAAAGCGAATCCCGTAACGCGGCTTTATACTCATCGCCGCAAAGCGGTGCACAGCGAACACATTTTGTAGGAGCGAAGCGACGCACAAAATGTAGTGAGTCGTTTTCCCTTTAGGGACGATACCATCACCCTCTGAACCCTCTGAACCCTCTGAACCTTCTGAACCTTCTGAACCCTTTGAACCTTCGAAACTCATGAATGAAGGTGGTGAAGGGATTTAACGGCTTTTATATGAGTATGCCGGCAAGGTGGTCCATTTCGTGCTGCACGATTTCCGCCGTGAAGCCTTGAAACCGCTTTTTCTTTTTATGGAAATTTTCATCTTCATAGCGGACTTCGACCCAGTCATGGCGCCTGCAGGGGCGGCGGCCGGAAAGGGAGAGACAGCCCTCTTCCGTTTCGTAGGTGGAAGGGGAAGCTTTTGTTATCTCCGGATTGTACATGAGAAGAAGGTGTCCATTGTCCGATACGGCAATGATGGCCTTCGTGCTGCCGATCATGTTGGCCGCCAGGCCCACACAGTCTTCGCTGTGAGCGGCCAGGGTGTCATACAGGTCTCTGCCTTCGGCCGTGTCCTTCCTTCCGGCTTTCTCTGCCTTCCGCTGAAGGAATAGGATATCTTTGACAATAGGACGAATCATGGAATGCTCCTTTGGTATTGAGTGACATTTGTGGCGGTGATGGGAATTCCCGATAGCAAAAAGAAGGAGGCGCCGCTGGCGCCCGGGTTCAAGCCGCCATCGTTCCCCTGGGCCCATCAAACCTAAGAACCTTAAGGACCTTCGGGGCGAAGCCCCGTCAATCTTCCCCTTTGAACCTTTTGAACCCTCTGAACCCTCTGAACCCGGGTGCGGCAAAGCCGCACCCCCTTTTACAGCGAGAACCCGTTTGTCTCGTCTCCCGGTTTGTCCAGCCGGCGGGCGATGTCGTCGTAGGACTGGGAGAGCTGGTACACCACGATGTCCATGGTGGTGCGGATGGTTTCGGGGTCGAAGTTTTCCGGACGGGTGGTGAAGGTGACGTCCAGGAATACATTTTCATCGGAACCGATGGAGTATTTCAGGATGGCGTGGTGGGCATTGAGGTCGTTCAGGAAGGCCATGAAGGTCTTTCTTGCAGGGCCCTTGGGGGCGGTGCCCAGATGGACCCGGAGCAGGGTGTACATGCTGTTGTCGGTAATGACGGCGGCCACCAGCTTGTGGTGCTTTCCGGCGGGGATGGCGGTCATGAATACGATGGTGTCGTAGGAATCGTGGGTTTCCTGGCGGCGGAAGAAGTTCAGCCCCTCCTTCTTCATATACTGTTCAAACATATCGGCTTTTACATTTTTCTTGTGGTTTCCCTGGGGAAACGGGATGGTATTGTCAGACATGGGACGCCTTTCTGCGCAGTCCTGCGCGGTAGTAATGGAAATAGTCAATGGTCATATTTGTATTATACAGGATAGAGGAGGAATAGGAAACGGGCGGCGGAAAATCAAAGGTTTTGAAATCCTGTCAAGAGGTACGGGTAGTGGAAGCACTTCATATAAATAATTTCTATAACAGGGTAAAGAAGAAACGAAAAAATAGAAGAAGAGTCAATTTTTTTATGAAGAAAAGGAAATGGACATTTCAGGAAATGCCGATAAAATCTATTATGACGATAAATCATATTAACCGGCTATCATGACTTTATGTAAAGAATAGTAAAAACATTGTTAATCTAATTAAGAGATAGATAACCGCATTTTCGATAACATAATTAGATGGATTTATACCGATTGAGGAAAGAGGCTTTTTACGCCAAAACCGGGGTTATAATGGGTAAAACGAAAACAGCACCGGGGTTTCCAGTGACGAAGCACTCCCCGGGGAAATAAAAATTTTTAGAAATGTGGTGATTTGTATGGACTTAATGATGCTTCCTGAAGTTGTTAAATTGGCCCTCTTTATGCTGGCCGTGTTTATTTCCAATATCGTGCAGGCTTTGACCGGCTTTGCGGGAGTCATGCTTTCCATTCCGCCGACCATTCTCCTCTACGGACCGGATATGGCCAAGGCGGTCATTAATGCCATCTGCTGGCTGGTGTGTGCACTCCTGATGTATCAGAACCGTCAGTACATTAATCCGAAGGAACTGCTCCGCATCGTGGTATTCATGCTGGTGGGCATGGCCATCGGCATTCATCTCTACAATGTGGTGAATCCCAATGTCCTGGTGCCACTCTACGGCGCCATCATCGTAGGGGCAGCACTGAAGAGTTTGATTTTCAAGCAGAGCACCTCCGCCCTGCCAAACTGGATTGCCATTCCCGTGCTCCTTGGGGCCGGCGTCATTCACGGCATGTTTGCTTCCGGCGGCGCCCTGCTGGTGGTGTACCTGGTAGCCACCTTCCGGGATAAGGATTCCTTCCGTGCCAATGTGGCCTCCGTGTGGACTATCCTGAACCTGGTGCTCATGTTCAATGACTATGAAAAAGGCCTCTACAATACGGAATTCTTTGAACTCCTGGGCCTTGGCGTCATTCCTCTGGTCATTGCCATTTATTTGGGAAATAAAATCCACGACATGATTAACCAGAAAATGTTCAACCGCGTCACCTACTGCCTCCTTCTGGCAGCGGGCAGCATGATTCTTATCTGAAATGGAAGAATGAAAAGAAAAAGCATCGGCAAAGGCCGGTGCTTTTTGCGTGAAATATTTGAAATGAGAGCCGGTGTCATTTCGTCCGCAGCCAGTCAGCCGCCAATTGGAAAGCCTCTCTTAATTCTCGCTGTCCCTTGAGGGGACATAGGGTGTACGAGGCTAAGAATGATACTGATACTCCATCATTGTTTTGCGCCGGGCCAACTTCGGCTGACTTGGGGGCTCTTTGCAAAGTCTCCACGAAGTGGAGAAATCTCCCTGCTGTATTGGCCTGCTGCCGATTGTCTCAATCGCGTCGCGCACTAGGATTCTTCACTTCGTTCAGAATGATGAGTGAGGCAGGAAGAAAATCCCGTAACGTCTTGCGCCCCTTTAGGTGGCAAAGGAACTGGATTTGTAGGGGAGTGAAACGACCTGAAAATCCAGTGACATGCTTCCCACCGGGGCGGAGAGGGCCACGAAGTGGCGCGGGGGTGGATGAGCGGATAAGCCGGCATGATACTCTATGCTGTCCAGACTGCCGAAAGGCAGCATTCTGCGGGGAGATTTCTCGACTCCGTTTCACTGGTTCCATGAACCATGTAATTCATAACGATAAGTAGCACCGCTCGAAATGACGTATACAGTTATGGAGCCGCAAAAGCCAGCCCCGTAACGCTGACTTTATAATTCATTGCCGCCAGCGGCGGCAATCCACCACCCTCTGAACCCTCTGAACCTTCTGAACCCATAAAAAATAAAAAGAGACTGCGGAGAAATGGCAATCATTTCTCCGCAGTCTCTTTCCTTACCGCACTTCCATCATCTTCCGGATTCGTTCTCTCCGTCTTCTGGCGGCCGCTTTGTCTACGATGATGTGGTGGCCGCTGGCGGTGACGAATTCCGCTTTCGGCGGCGCCGCCTTTTTATCATTGTACAGGGCGTAATCAAATCCGCCGCCCAGGGCGCAGCTGGCGCAGTCCCTGCCGCTGGCGCCCCGCCACATGCGGTAAATGCAGTAGCAGAACCAGCCGGCAATGGCTGCGGTAATCAGTATGGTTAACAGGGTACCCATGGTGGTCCTCCTTTTATGATAATATTTCTCAAATAAATTATACCATAAAGGGGGAAATGGGGAAACGGGAAGGAGTTTGATTTCTGAAGATTTCCTCTTGACTGAAGTGAACTTTAACATTCTATACTACAGATAAGATTCCCGATTGACGGGAAGATACAGTCCGCTCTGAGAAGCTGTCTGCAGGCAGGGGCATGCAGGAAGACGGCTGGTTCCATCAGGGACAGGATGAGGGACGGACTTTTTCTGCAAAGGAGGAAGAGGCAGATGAAGTGGAAGAAATTAGCAGGAATGGTGATGGGGGCCCTCATGCTGGGACTTGGTGGTATGACCGCTTCGGCGGCGCTGCCTACCATACCCACCTATTCGCCGGAGAAGGAAAAGGCGGTGGTCTATTTTACCAGAGATATCAGCTCTCAGGGCCTGGTGAAGGTGTATGATGCCCTTCATTTCAATGCCAAAGGCAAAACGGGCATCAAGATTTCCACCGGAGAACCGCCGAAGAGCAATTATCTCAGGCCGGAGCTTTTGAAGGGGATCGTGGATAAAACCCATGGCACCATTGTGGAGGACAATACGGCCTACGGCGGCGCCCGGTCGGAGTCCGCATCCCACTGGAATGTGATTAAAGAACATGGATTCCTTGATATAGCGCCGGTGGATATTCTGGATGAAGAGGGTTCCATGGCCCTTCCAGTCAAAAACGGCCGGTGGCTCAAGGAAAATCTGGTGGGCAGCCATTTTAAAAATTATGATTCCTACGTGGTGGTATCCCATTTCAAAGGCCATGCCATGGCAGGCTTTGGCGGAGCGCTGAAGAATATTTCCATCGGCTTCAGTTCTGCGGAAGGAAAGGCCCTTATCCACAGCGGAGGCAGATATCATAGCCTTAAAGGGGTCAATTTCATGGAGCTTCCCCAGAACCCCTTTCTGGAATCTATGGCGGAGGCCGATGAATCGGTCATGAGTGCGCGGAAGGGAAATATTGCCTTCGTGAACGTGCTGAACCGTCTGTCCGTGGACTGCGACTGCGACGGCAATCCGGCAGAACCGGATATTCACGATATCGGCATCCTGGCATCCACGGACCCCGTGGCCATTGACCAGGCATCCCTGGACCTTATCGCCGGCGCGCCGGGCAGCCGTGAGCTGGTAAAGCGGATTTTCATGCGGGACGGCACCCACACGGTGGAAGCGGCCAAGGATCTGGGCGTAGGCATCAAGGACTATGTGCTGATTGATATCGACAAGGCGGCGGAAAGGGGAAAGTAAGGCGGAAATATTCGGAAAAGCGGCGCCCCTCTGGGGACGGCCGCTTTTCTGTCCCTGAAAATGAGGATACTATGGAACGTTTTATGATGTACCTTTCCATGCAGATGGAGGAAATCCTGCCTTACTGGGCGCTGGGCATTATGCTGGGCTCAGCGCTTGCGGTTTTCGGGAAATCCTTCGTCCACGGCATGGTGATGAGGCTGGGAAACTCCCTGGGCCTTTTCGGCGTGGTGCCGGCGTCGGTACTGGGGATTCTATCGCCTCTCTGCATGTACGGCACCCTGCCGCTGGCAGCGTCCCTTTCCCAGCGGGGGCTTCGGGATGACTGGCTGGCGGCGTTCATGATGAGCTCGGTGCTCCTGAATCCCCAGATGGTGATTTACGTGGCGGCCCTGGGAAAGCCGCTGCTCTTTCTCACCCTTTCCTTTTCCTTCTTCTGCGGCGCACTGGCAGGGGTGCTTGTCCATTTTCTGGCAGGAAATAAACCCTTTTTCAATTTCAGCGGTTTTGGTGAAATGGAAAATCATGACACGGACCCCCGCCTGCTCATGCGCCTTTTGAAAAATATGGGAAGAAATGTGAAGGCCACAGGGAGCTGGTTCCTTCTGGGCATTCTGGCGGCAGTGCTTTTCCAGACCTTCCTTCCGGCCGGTGCAGGCAGGGAGTTCTTCAGCCGCCATGAAACGGCAGGCCCTCTTCTGGGATCCCTTCTGGGGATTCCCTTCTACGTCTGCGGCGGCGGGGCGGTGCCTCTTCTTCTTTCCTGGATGGAAGAGGGTATGAGCAGCGGCGCGGTGCTGGCCTTCCTGATTGCCGGTCCGGCCACGAAGGTGACGAATCTGACGGCACTGAAAGCGGTCTTCGGGCCCCGCCATTTCCTTGCCTACTCCGTTTACATCCTTCTTTTTGCTGTCATGGCAGGAATGACAGCGGACCGGGCCATAGACCTCTTGTAAAATGATATAATAGAAATATGACTGATTCATGGGCCGCCGAAGGCCCTGTTCCCTGCCCGTCCATCCTTCCGGCCTGCGCCTGAAGTCAGGGCAGGCATATAAAGAATGGAGATACCTATGGTAACAGAAGAATTGCAGAAGAAACAGAATCATCTGGAAGAATACCTGAAGCAGCTGGGCAGCGTGGTGCTGGCCTTTTCCGGCGGCGTAGATTCCACCTACCTCATGCATGAAGCCAGGAAGGTGCTGGGGGACCGGGCCATGGCTGTCACCATGAACCTGGCCTCCGTGCCGGAAAGGGAGGTGGCCGATGCCATGGAATACTGCCAAAAGGAAGGCATCCGGCAGGAAGTGGTGAAAATGGACCAGTTCAAAATCGAAGGATTTGCTGAAAATCCCGCCAACCGCTGCTACCTGTGCAAACATTTCCTTTTCAGCTCCCTCAAGAAAATAGCGGAAAAAGAAGGCTTTGCCCATGTCATCGACGGCACCAACCTGAACGATGCCTCCCAGTACCGCCCCGGTCTCAAAGCCCTTTCGGAGCTTGGCATCAAGAGTCCCCTCCGCCACGCCGGCCTCTACAAGGCCGACATCCGGGCCCTGTCCAAAGAAGCGGGCCTTCCTACCTGGAGCAAGCCCTCCTTCGCCTGCATGGCCACCCGCTTCCCCTATGGGGAAACCATTACGGAGGAGAAACTTTCCATGGTGGAAAGGGCAGAGGATTTCCTCTTTGATAAAGGTTTCAAGCAGTTCCGGGTACGGCTCCATGAAGGAAACATGGCCCGCATCGAAGTGCTGCCGGAGGATTTGTGGAAACTCTTCCGCCTCCATGACGAAGTGACCCGCACCTTCAAGGCCCTGGGCTTTGCCTATGTAACCATGGATTTACAGGGCTACCGCATGGGAAGCATGGATGAAGTGCTGTGAGGGGGCCGCTTCGCGGCCCGGGTTCAAAGGGTTCGGCCCGCCAAGGCGGGCTGGTTCAGAAGGTTCAGAGGTTTGATGGGGCTTTCGCCCCAAAGGTTCTTAGGTTTGACGGCCTTTCAGGCCGAGGGTTGTGGTATCGCCGCCTGTGGCGGCGATGAGTATAAAGTCAGCGTTACGGGATTTGCTTTCCCGCCCTTTCGGGCACAATATATAATGGCGCCAGAGGCGCCTCCCCTGCCTCCATGGAGTGGGCTTTATAACTTCCTTTGAACCAGCCCGCTCTGTGGGCGGAACCGAAGGCCTCCAGGGGCGCAGCCCCGGCGAGGCCTTGAACCCAGGCGCCGCAGGCGCCTGAACCCTCTTGCTGTCGGGAATATTGTCCGACAGACAATAGCAGCGGTAACCGGAAGCCGAAAGTGGAAAGCGGTTTTTACCAGCCCATCAACTTACTAGTACACTAGTACACCAGCCCACCAGCCCACTTGCCTACTAATCATTCCAAACACAAAGGATTGCACTATGGATATAAAGAATGTACTGCAGAAAGTAGCCGATGGCGCCATGGATATCGAAGAGGCGGAGAAACTTCTTCGAGAGAATCCGGCGGACAGGCCCTATGAAGAAATGGGATTTGCCAAGCTGGATACGGACCGGAAGGAAAGGTCCGGCTTTGCGGAGGTGGTGTACTGCCAGGGAAAGTTCGACGCCTTTATCGGGAAGATTTTCAAAAAGCTCTACGACACCGACGGCGAAGTCTTCGGCACCAGGGCTTCCCATCACCAGTATGAGCTGGTGAAGGAAGTGGTTCCGTCTATTACCTACGATCCCATTTCCCATATCCTGAAATCGGAGAAGGAAAAGGAGCATATGGGCTGCATTGCGGTCTGCACCGGCGGCACCGCCGATATTTCGGTGGCCGAGGAAGCGGCCCAGACGGCGGAGTACTTCGGCAGCCACGTGGAGCGGATTTATGACGTAGGGGTGAGCGGCATCCATCGTCTCCTGTCCCAGGAAGACCGGATACGGAAGGCCAGCTGCGTCATTGCGGTGGCCGGTATGGAAGGGGCCCTGGCCTCCGTCATCGGCGGGCTGGTGAGAAATCCGGTGATTGCAGTGCCCACGTCCGTGGGATACGGTGCCAGCTTTCATGGCCTCTCTGCCCTTCTCACCATGATTAACTCCTGTGCCAACGGCATAGTGACGGTGAATATAGATAACGGGTTCGGCGCGGGCTACGTGGCCACCCAGATTAATCGGCTTGCTGAAAGGGGAAAGATTTAAATGGGAAAATCATTATACTTGGAAGCATCCTCCGGCATTGCGGGAGATATGTTCGTGGCAGCCCTGCTGGATTTGGGCGCCGACAGGAAGGCCCTGGACCGGGCTGTTTCCTCCATCCCCGCCAAAGGGTTTACAGTGGAAATCGGACGGGTACAGAAGGCAGGCATTGACTGCTGCGATTTCAACGTCATTTTGGACAGGGACCATGAAAACCATGACCATGACATGGCCTACCTCTACGGGCCTCTGTCGGAGGTAAGGGAAGAGGTTCATGAGGAACATCACTGTCACTGCCACGAAGAGGAACATGACCATGGAGAAGGGCATCACTGTCATTGCCATGAAGATGACCATGAGCATCATGAAGAAGAACATCACTGCCACTGCCATGAGGATGACCATGGAGAGGAGCACCACTGCCACTGTCATGAAGGGGAACATCATCATGAGGAAGGACACCATCATCACCACGGGGAAGGCCATCATCATGAGCACCGCCATCTGAAGGACGTGGAAGCAGTCATTGACGGCACGGACATGACCGAATCCGCCAGAGCCCTGGCAAAGAAAATTTTCCGCATCGTGGCGGAGGCGGAATCCAAGGCCCACAACCTTCCCATAGAGGAAGTCCATTTCCATGAAGTGGGGGCCATCGATTCCATTGTGGACATCATTTCCGCCGCCGTCTGCTTCGACAGCCTGAACATCACAAACGTCATCGTGCCGAAACTCTCCGAAGGCACCGGCACCGTCCGCTGCCAGCACGGCGTGCTTCCCGTGCCGGTTCCGGCCACGCTGAACATTGTCACCGCCTATCACATGCCCCTGGAAATCATGGACGCCAAAGGGGAATACGTCACCCCCACCGGCGCTGCCATTGCAGCGGCCCTCTCTACATCCCACAGCCTGCCTGCCTCCTTTACCATCCTGAAGACCGGCCTTGGCGCGGGAAAGCGGGATTATAAGGAAAGAACCAACATCCTTCGGGCCATTCTCATCGACGACGGCGGCGGAGACTGGGAAAAGGATGAGGTTGTGAAACTGGAAAGCGATATCGACGACGCTTCCGGCGAAGTGCTGGGCTACACCATGAAAAAACTCATGGACGCCGGCGCCCTGGACGTCCATTTCAGCCCCATCTACATGAAAAAGAACCGACCCGCCTTTGAACTCACGGTGATCTGCAAAGAAGAGAAGAAAAAGGAAATGGAAGAAATCATATTCCGTGAAACCACCACCATCGGCATTCGTGAATTCTCCTCCCTCATGCGTTCCATCCTCCATCGGGAGGAAAAGGAAGTGGACACCTCCTTTGGCCCGGTAAAGGTGAAGGAAGTCACCCTGGGCAGCGAAAAAAGGCGCTACCCGGAATACGAATCGGTGAAGAAACTGGCGGAAGAAAAGCATGTGCCCTTCCAGACCATTTTTGACGAAGCGAAAAAGCAGTGAAGAAATGATGAATGATTGACCTTCCATCAATCAATTCGGGAAGCGGCTGCTATTGCAAAAGGAATGGTACAAGCCGCATTGGCGCCGGAGATCTCTCGACTCTGAGCCATAACAGCACATGGGCCTATTGGTTATATGATCGGCACGGACCTCCGCTCGAGATGACACAGCGGCAGGCAGCTTATCGTTAAAAAAATCATCGCAAAAAGGGCATTGAAGAAATGGGCAGTCATTTCTTCAATGCCTTTTTTGCGCCATTTTCCATAAAAAGGACTACAATAGAAGGAGAATTTGATTTCACAAAGAAGGGATACCATGTTCGGACTTACAGCATATAAAGAAATCATTACGGGACAGCTCCTTCTAAGCGCTGGCGCCCTGTTCTACACAGGCTGGTGGCTCGCGGCCTTCCGGCCCGATTCCGCCAGAAGCGGAGGCGCCCTCGCCGCCCTCCTCTTCTTCCTCCTGGCAGCCTTCGGCCTTTCCGGCACCGCCTTGACTGTCCACGGCGTCCACGGACTTCCGCTGCCTGCCTCCTGGCCGGGAAGCGGCATGCTTTTCATCATGGCCCTTCTGGTCTACTTCATCCTTCTCACGGGCTCCGTGAAACTCTTCGGACGAAAGCCCACCACAGAACTCATCCTCATGGTGCTCTGGGCCCTCATGGAAATCATGGCACTGGGGGCGCTCCACGAAACCGGCGCCCTTACCGGCACTGCCTACGGCCTCACCTGGGCCGCCGTCATCGCCGCCTCCCTCATCGCCTTTGCCGCTTACATGGTGTACTACCGCATGGACGATGACACCGCCTACATCACCGGCGCCATCCCTCTCCTGGTGGACGGGGCGGTGACACTGATGATCGCCTTCTGCGGTCGGTAGCGGGATCCGCACTCATTCATGCAGCTGCTCCACTGTCTGAGGACCCGCTGTTTTCCTGTATTTCACCTTTCGGCCCTCCAACCGAAAAGCCTGATGATGTAAATGATGGTCTTCAGGGACCCGCTTACATCATCAGGCTGTTTTTTACCTGCCAGCAGGTTTTAAAAGTTCTGATGCACCGGAAGGTCTTTTCAGGATTCACTGATATGGCCGCCGGTCATGGTGAGGCTGTCGATGATTCCCCGTACATCCCGGAAGGTGCAGTCGGTCAGCTCCAGCCGGGAGCGGATCAGAGCAAAGAGGGGAAGATCCGTTTCCATATCTTTGAAGGTGGTCCGCAGGAATTTCAGGTCCTGGCAGTCTGCGGCGGACACCAAACCGTAGCTGCATTCCCGGATTACACTGTCCCTGAGGAGAATGCTGCTGCAGAACCGGGCTTCATACCCATAGGTTCCGCATCCGTACAGGTCCATATGATCCATGGTCATATGAGTGACGCTATCCAGTTTCAGCACGGCGCCGTCACAGAATCCTTTTTTGAGTTTATGGCCTATCCGGAGATGGGACAGTTTCAGGTTTCGGCAGTTGATGAATTTCAGTACCGGCGTATAGGGGAATTCTGTAACAATTTCTGCTGTAATGGTCTCCGTATCCAATCCCCGGATGGTGAGATCCTTGAACCCGGCAATGTCCAGTGTGTAACCATCGCCCAGATACAGACCGGCAGGGGCCGAATCATAGTAGCCGTAGCAGTGAAGCAGCCGCTCTGAAAATTCTTTCTCCTGCCAGTTTGACAGATTGTATTCGCCCGGTGCCAGAACGATTTCCGTATTGTCCGCCAGTGATTCCATCATTTCGTCTACATTGTGGACCAGCACTGTTTTCTGGGCCCCCAGGGCCGCCGGAGTCATCGTCAGGACCAGCAGTATCCCTAAAAAGATACCCCTGATAAGCTTCATCCATTTGATTTTGCCAGGCTCTTTCATTACCAGACACCTCCTGTTTATGGGAATCTCTTTACTGATTATGCCGCCGCAGCCCGACGTATGCACCGGCACGATCCTGCTGAGAATGCAGATTTCCCATGGGCTGGGGTTTCAGCATTTCTCGATCGTGACAGCATCCCCCCCTGCGTTTGTGCCGCTTCTGCTGAAAGCCCCGGCCCTGCTGACAGGATGGCGGTACAGAGAAGCAGGGGCAGGCCCTTCTTTGTCAAGGCGGAATGATTCTGTTTCATAGAAAACGCATCTTTCCTGTTTTCTGGGTATTCCGCAAGGATCCCGGCCTTACTTTTATTTTACTAAAAATGGACAGCAAAAAACCTGTACGAAAGTACAGGCTTGTAACATGAAAGATGAGCAGGATATAATCAGACAGTCAGAGGAGATGACAGACACCGGGGAGCCTTCCTTCGAGATCGTCATTCTGAGGGATGGCGAAGAATCCCGGCTTGTGGAGAAAAGGGACCTTCGCCGCTAACGACCGGTCATCAGGAAACCCTGTTTTCCATGAGAACTTTTCTATTTTAAAGAGATTATATAGACAGAGAGAACTGAAGGGCCCGGACGGGGCGCCGGTCTCCCTGCCTGTTACGTGCACACACCTTATCAAGGGACAGGCGGGAGACAGGAAGAACTTCCTCATATGAATCAGGACTTTCCGACGCGTCAAAACTTCACAAAGAACTCCTGAGGAAAAACCTGCGAGGGGGAGCGCTGCTTGAATCGTTATTGAATTTCATTCTTGTGTTTTTGCTCAATACAAGGAATCAGTCGACGCGAATAGTAAACTATTTAAGGAGACTGATGACGAAGTATTAAGCAAAAACACTTATGAAATTCAATTCTGCGATTTAAGCAGTGCTCCCCCACCATCCTGGTGGCAACTATGGCTATACCAGTTCTTCCTTGACGACACAGATATTCCGCTTAGGCGGCTGCCTGCGGGCAGCACTGATTCATTGGCAGAGTCTGATTTCATAAGAATTTATACGCACTACTTCGTCATGGAATTCCT
>NZ_UPZP01000027.1 GCF_900538805.1 uncultured Dialister sp. | reverse complement strand
TTCGCGTCGACTGATTCCTTGCATTGAATAAAAATACAAGAATGAAATCCGATAACGATTTAATCAGCGCTTCCTTAATGAGATTCTGCCTAAAAAGCAGTTTATTTTGGAAAACAGGTGACAAGCTCCCGTGGTTGTAATATAATCAGAAAGGTACATTTCCCAATGAAAGGTGGTGAAATCATAATGAGCACTTTTGACAGAGTAAAGAAAATCGTTGTTGACCAGCTGGGTGTAAACGAAGCTGACGTAACCATCGATTCTACTTTCATTGACGACCTGGGCGCTGATTCCCTCGACATCGTTGAACTGATCATGGCATTTGAAGAAGAATTCGACATCGAAATTCCGGATGATGCTGCTGAAAAGATTAAAACTGTAAAGAACGCTGTAGACTACATCGACAGCCAGATTCAGTAATCAGAAAGTCATAGTCATAATGGGGCCGGGGAAGCTGTTTCCCCGGCAAACCAGTATGATGGGGGAAAATGCCTCAAAAAAGCGGATTACCGGTCCGTTGTCATCCGTTTTTTTGAGGTTTTATCCTTTCGTGAAGAATATTCGGAAATTATTTTATTTGTGAGGTGCTCCTTATATGGAAAAAAGAAGAGTCGTTATAACAGGTATGGGTGTGGTTTCCCCGTTAGGCATCGGGACAGAGGAATTCTGGAATGCGCTGATGGCCGGCAAATCCGGCATCGGCCCTATCACGGAATTTGATACGGAAGGATTCCCCGTACGCATTGCCGGTGAAGTGAAGGATTTTGACGCTGTGAAATATGTGGGAGACAGGAAAGCTGTCCGCCACATGGACCGGAATGTACAGTTTGCCGTGGCCGCTGCCAAAATGGCTGTGGAAGACGCCAAGCTCGATATGAGCACGGAAAATCCGGACCGCGTGGGCACCATCATCGGCACCGGCATCGGCGGCATCAACACCATGGAAGAAACGGTACACCGCATCGACACCAAGGGACCGACCAAGGTGAATCCCTTCGCCGTTCCTATGATGATTGCCAACATGGCAGCCGGCCAGGTTTCCATCAACTTCGGCCTCATGGGACCGGTACTGGCAGACGTGACCGCCTGCGCTTCCGGAAATAACGCCATCGGCCGCGCCACCAGAACCATCCAGTACGGCGACGCCGATGTCATGTTTGCCGGCGGTACTGAAGCTGCTGTAGCAAAGACCCCTATGGCAGGATTTGCTGCCATGAAGGCCCTTTCCTCCCGCGAATGCCCACCGGAAGAAGCTTCCTGTCCCTTTGATGTAAGAAGAGACGGCTTCGTTCTGGGCGAAGGCAGCGGCGTGCTCATTCTGGAAGAACTGGAACACGCAAAGAAGAGAGGCGCCCACATTTATGCCGAAGTCATCGGCTATGGCTCCAACGGCGATGCCTACCACATCACCGCTCCCCGTCCCGGCGGAGAACTGGCAGCCCGCTGCATGAAGAAAGCCATCGACGATGCAGGCATTTCCCCGGATGACATTGACTACATCAATGCCCACGGCACATCCACCGGCCTTAACGATAAGAACGAAACAAAGGCCATCAAAGACGTACTTGGCAAACATGCCTATGACGTGGTTATCAATTCTACCAAATCCATGACCGGCCATCTGCTGGGTGCAGCCGGTGCCATCGAAGCTATTGTGTGCGTACTGTCCATTGAACATAATAAAGTTCACCAGACCCTGAATCTCAAGACTCCGGATCCCGAATGCGACTTGGACTATGTACCGGAAGGACCGAGAGACGTGAAAGTAGATGTCACCATGTCCAATGCCTTCGGCTTCGGCGGACACAATGCGGTGGTACTCATGAGGCGCTATGAAGAATGAGCCATGCAGAAACAAGGCGTAAGGAACGTCTTGAAGAAGTAAGGAAATTTGCAGAGGAAAACAACATCCCCGTCCAGAACATTCAGCTCCTGAATACAGCCCTCACTCATACCTCCTATGCCAACGAGCATAAGGGAGAAGTGATTCACGATAACGAAAGGCTGGAATTCCTGGGAGATGCGGTGCTTGACCTGGTGGTAGGGGAATACCTTTTCCTCCGCTTCCCCACCTGGCCCGAAGGAAATCTGACCCGCGCCAAAGCCAGTGCCGTATGCAAACCGGCCTGCGCTGAATGCGCCGCCAAATTTCATATCGGCGACTACATGCGCCTGGGCAGGGGAGAAGAAATGTCCGGCGGCCGCACCAGAGTCTCCATTCTGGGCGACGCCTTCGAAGCGGTTATCGGCGCCATCTACCTGGATAACAACTACGAAGTGGCAGCCCGCTTCATCCTGGGCCACCTGAAGAAATACCTGGACCTCATCGATGAAGGCAACTATGACCATGACTACAAAACGGACCTGCAGGAACTGGTGCAGAAGCACAGGGATGCGGAAATCCGCTACGAAGTTATCCGCGACGAAGGCCCGGACCACGATAAAACTATCTGGATGAAGATTACCATCAACGGCAAAGACTTTGGCACCGGCAAGGGAAAAAATAAAAAAGAAGCAGCCCAGAGAGCGGCCAAGGAAGCCATCAGCCGCATACAGAAGGGCGTGCAGATATAAATGCAGAGCATCGGATACAGAAGAATCCGATGCTTTTGTAATGGGGAGGATAGAGGTTAGACGATAGAGGATTCGGATAGTTTTCGGGTTTGTTTGATTCAATAGGGAATCCTTCACCGGGAAAGAGTTGGGGGAAGTCCTGAGGAACACCGAGCATCTGAGAGCTAAGACCTGACGCCCCTATCCTCCGTCGCCTATCGGCGACACCTGCTGGCCGGGCTTTAAGGTGTTCGCTTAATGTGCAGGCTATGCTCACACAAGAGCCCGGCTCAGAAGCCCTCTGCAGGGCTTCTGCCTGTGGAAGGAGGCTACGGCTCTTCGTCATGCAGCACTGGAGACACAAAGGTTAATCCCGTAACGCTGACTATATACTCATCGCCCACCGGGCGATACCTTCCCCTCTGAACCTTTTGAACCTTTTGAACCTTTTGAACCTTTTGAACCCTTTGAACCCTCTGAACCTGGGCCGCGCAGCGGCCCCCTTCGGCGATACCACAACCCTCAGCCCGAAGGGCTGTCAAACCTAAGAATCCTCCGGCCGAAGGCCGGTCAATCTTAAGAACCTTCGCGCCCAAATGGCGCTGAACCCTCACGCCGAAGGCGTGTCAAATAGATGAACAATCTCTTGCCTGTCATGTTATAATTGAAGATAGAAATATGTCGATTATGAAACTGTTCATTTTGAATGGTTTCATTTTTCTTTATCGGTTTGAAATGAAAGAGGAAATTTATGGATAGAAGCAGGATACAAAGGCAGTATATGGAGCCCATGGTTCCTTTCAAACTGAAAGCGCCTTTCCAGCCTACCGGGGACCAGCCGAAGGCGGTGAAGTCGCTGGTGCAGGGGCTGAATGAGGGGCAGTGGGCCCAGGTGCTCCTGGGGGCCACCGGCACGGGCAAGACCTTTACCATGGCCAAGGTGATTGAAGAGGTGCAGCGGCCGACTTTGATTATTTCACCAAACAAGACCCTGGCAGCCCAGACAGCCAGCGAGTTCAAGGATTTCTTCCCGGACAACGCGGTGTACTATTTCGTTAGTTACTACGATTATTACCAGCCGGAGTCCTATGTGCCCCAGACGGATACCTATATAGAGAAGGATTCTTCTAGAAATGAGGAAATTGACAGGCTGCGCCATTCCGCCACCATGGCTTTGTTTGAGCGGAAGGATGTCATCATCGTGGCGTCGGTGTCCTGCATTTACGGTTTGGGGGACCCCGAGGACTACAGTACCATGGGCTTATCCCTTCGGCCGGGGGAAGAAATCGAAAGGGACAAGATTATCGAAAAACTGGTGAATATGCAGTACATGCGGAATGATATGAATTTCACCAGAGATACCTTTCGGGTGCGGGGAGATACGATTGATGTATTTCCGGCTTCTGAAAATAATGTGGCCGTGCGGATTGAAATGTTCGGTGACGAAGTGGATTCCCTCACGGAATTTGACGTGCTCACCGGAGAGACCGTGGCGGAACGGAACCATATCGGCATTTTCCCGGCGTCCCATTACGTCACCAGTTCGGATAAGCTGAGGAGAGCCATCGGCTCCATTGAAAAGGAACTGGACGGCAGGCTGAAGGAGCTCCGGGACCAGGGCAAGCTCCTGGAAGCCCAGCGGCTGGAGCAGCGGACGAATTATGACCTGGAAATGATGCAGGAAGTGGGGTACTGTTCAGGCATCGAAAACTATTCCCGCCACATGTCGGACAGGAAACCGGGGGAGCCGCCGTACACGCTGCTTGACTATTTCCCTGACGATTTCCTCATTATGATCGACGAATCCCACGTCACGGTGCCCCAGCTCCGGGCCATGTACAACGGCGACCAGTCCAGAAAGCGCACCCTGGTGGACTATGGCTTCCGCCTGCCCAGCGCACTGGATAACAGGCCTCTCACCTTTGATGAATTTACGGAACGAATCAACCAGATTATTTACGTATCCGCCACGCCGGGGCCCTATGAAATGGGGGTACAGACGAATCTGGCGGAGCAGATTATCCGACCCACGGGACTTCTGGATCCCAGCATTGAAGTGCGGCCCATTGAAGGGCAGATGGATGATCTCCTTGGTGAAATCCACAAGCGGGAGGACGCCCATGAAAGGGTGCTCATCACTACCCTCACCAAGAAAATGGCGGAAGATCTCACCGATTTCCTCACGGAAGCGGGGGTGAAGGTGCGGTACCTTCACTCCGATGTGGCCACCATTGAAAGAGCGGAAATCATCCGCGATCTTCGTGCCGGCGTTTTTGATGTGCTGGTGGGCATCAACCTGCTCCGTGAGGGGCTGGATATGCCGGAAGTATCGCTGGTGGCCATTCTGGATGCGGACAAGGAAGGGTTCCTCCGCTCCGAGACCTCCATGATTCAGGTCATCGGCCGGGCTGCCAGAAATGAGCACGGCCATGTCATCATGTACGCCGACAGGGTGACGAAATCTATGAAATACGCCATCGATGAGACCAACCGCCGCCGCACCATCCAGGAGGCCTATAATAAGGAACACCACATTATCCCTCACACGGTGCAGAAGCGGGTGAAGGACCTCATCGACCTGACCAAGATAGAGGAAAAGACGGGAGATTACGGCAAAACGCCTGCCAAAAAGGATGAAATGTCCGACGAAGAACTGTACATGCAGATGCAGCAGACCGAAAAGGACATGAAACGGGCTGCCAAATCCCTGGAATTTGAAGAAGCCGCCATGTGGCGGGACCAGCTGGCCAAACTGCGACAGCTGTGGACCGACCGCTACGGCTCCCGCGCCGACGCTGCGTTGAAAAGAGTGAGCGCCGGGAAAAAGAGAATCAACCGGCCTATGAAGAAGAAAATATAAGGGGCCGCAAAGCGGCCCCGGGTTAAAATAGGGGATGCTGCTTAGCATCCATAGTGCCCCTTTAGGGGAAAGGCGGCGCCCACAGGCCCCAAAGGGGGAGCGAACACAACCTTTCTATACAACCTGCCGACGAAGTTGGCCATAACCTTCGGGCCCGAAGGGCCCGTCAACCTTCCTCTTAGAACCTTCTGCGCCCAAAGGGCGCAGAACCCTTTGAACCCATAATCACATACAATCAATCATCAACTTGTGACACTTACATCATAAGAAAGGAATAGAATGGAAAAAGGAATTGTCATTCACGGGGCCAGGCAGAATAACCTGAAGAACATCGACCTCACCCTGCCCCGGAATAAGCTCATCGTATTTACAGGACTTTCAGGCTCCGGAAAGTCGTCCCTTGCTTTTGATACCATTTATGCGGAGGGACAGCGGAAGTATGTGGAATCCCTGTCTGCCTATGCCCGCCAGTTTCTGGGGCAGATGAATAAGCCCGATGTGGATAAGATTTCCGGTCTTTCGCCGGCCATTTCCATCGACCAGAAATCCACCAGCCATAATCCACGCTCCACCGTAGGTACGGTGACGGAAATCCACGATTATCTCCGCATGCTCTTTGCCCATGCCAGTCGGGCATTCTGTCCACACTGCGGCCGCCCTATCCAGCGGCAGACGGTGGACCAGATCGTAGACTCCCTCACAGCCCTGGGGGACAGAACGAAGCTCATGATATTGGGCCCTGTGGCGGTGCAGAAGAAGGGCACCCACAAGAAGCTTCTGGAAGAGCTTCGGAAGGAAGGGTACGTCCGGGTCCGGGTGGACGGGCAGGTGCTGTCCCTTTCTGATGAAATCGAACTGGAAAAGAATAAGAAGCACACCATCGAAGTGGTGGTGGACCGCATTATTATTAAGGATGGTATTGTGCGCCGCCTTACGGATTCCGTGGAAGAAGCGCTGAAACTGGGAGACGGCACCATGGTGGGGGCCGTGCCGGGGGGGAAGGATTATCTCTTCAGCACCCACTTTGCCTGCCCGGACTGCGGCATTTCCCTGCCGAAACCGGAGCCCCGCATTTTTTCCTTCAATAACCCCTTCGGCGCCTGCCCGGCGTGCATGGGGCTGGGCTCTTCTCTGGAAGCAGATTTCAAACGAATTCTTCCGGACCATAAGCAGACCTTCCGTCTGGGAGCCATTCGTCCTTTCCCTTATAACAGGGAAAGCTGGCTCTACAAGCAGCTGGACGCCTTTTTGAAATCCTACGGCCTCACCATGGACGCCTGTTTCGATGACCTGCCCGAAGAGGGACAGGAGGAATTTAAGTATGGCGGCAGGGAAGTACTCACTTTCTCCTACACCAACCAGGATGGAGAGACGAAAACCTACCAGCGCCAGTTTGAAGGGCTTGTACCTATGACGAAAAGGCGGTATGAAGAAGCCTGGACGGATAAAATGAAGGAATCCCTTGCCAACTACCTCATTGAAAAGCCCTGTCCAGTCTGCCATGGCGCCAGGCTTCGTCCTGAAAGCCTGGCATTCCGGGTGGGCGGTAAGAATATTGCGGAAATATCGGATATGCCCGTTTCCGAGCTCCTGCCCTTCCTGGAAAAGCTGGAGCTTACGGATAAGGAAAAAATCATTGCGGACCAGATTCTTCGGGAAGTGAAGAGCAGGCTCACTTTCCTGTCCAACGTGGGGCTGGAGTACCTTACCCTGTCCCGGGGAGCATCCACCCTGTCCGGCGGCGAGGCCCAGCGCATCCGCTTGGCCACCCAGATAGGCTCCGGTCTCGTGGGGGTGCTGTATATTCTGGATGAACCGTCCATTGGCCTTCACCAGCGGGATAATGACAAGCTCCTGGCTACCCTGAAGGGCATGCGGGATCTGGGAAATACATTGATTGTGGTGGAACACGATGAAGATACCATCCGCACCGCCGACTGGGTAGTGGATATCGGCCCCGGCGCCGGCGAAAACGGGGGATATGTAGTGGCGGAAGGAACGCCGGAGGATATTAAGAAATCGAAGAAATCCATTACCGGTGCCTACCTTCGGGGAGAGAAATATATTCCCCTGCCGGCGCATAGAAGAAAGGGAAACGGCCTATTTCTTACCATCAAAGGGGCGTCGGAGCATAACCTGAAGCATATCGACGTTTCCTTCCCGCTGGGGGCCTTCACGGTGGTCACCGGCGAGTCCGGCTCCGGTAAGAGTACCCTTGTGAATGAAATCCTTTACCAGGGCCTGTCCAACATCAAGAATCACACCTCCTATGCCGAAGGAAAGCACGACTCCATGGAAGGGGCAGAATATGTGGATAAGATTATCGACATTGACCAGCAGCCCATCGGCCGCACGCCCCGGTCCAATCCTGCCACCTACACCGGCGTTTTCAATGATATCCGGGAACTCTTCAGCCAGACCTCGGAAGCCAAGATGAGAGGCTACAAGCCGGGACGTTTCAGTTTCAACATCAAAGGCGGCCGCTGCGAAGCCTGCCATGGCGATGGCATTATCAAGATTGAAATGCAGTTCCTCTCCGACGTATATGTGCCCTGCGAAGTATGCCACGGCGCCCGGTACAACAGGGAGACCCTGGAGGTTCGCTACAAGGGGAAAAATATTTCCGAAGTCCTCAACATGACAGTGGATGAAGCGGTGCCCTTCTTTGAAAACCATCCGAAAATCCTCCGCAAACTGGAAACCCTGCAGGAAGTGGGGCTTGGTTACATCCATCTTGGCCAGCCTGCTACCACCATGTCCGGCGGCGAAGCCCAGCGCGTGAAGCTGGCCACGGAACTCATGCGCCGCGGCACCGGCGACACCCTTTACATTCTGGACGAACCGACCACCGGCCTTCATTCCGAAGACATTCGGAAGCTGCTCATTGTGCTGCAGAAACTGGTGGACCAGGGAAATACGGTGGTGGTCATTGAACATAACCTGGACGTGGTGAAGGTGGCGGACTATATCATCGACCTGGGCCCCGAAGGGGGCGACAAAGGCGGCGAAGTGGTGGCCTGCGGCACGCCGGAGGACATATGCTGCGTGAAGCGTTCCTATACTGGCCAGTACCTCCTTCCGGTGATGGAAAGGACGAGGGAAGTGATGAAAGCCCATGAAAATGATTGACGTAAACGATAAAATCCGAGCCAAAGTGGAAGCCCTGCCGGACTCTCCCGGCGTCTACCGCTGGAAAGACAAGGACGGCCGGATTATTTACGTAGGAAAGGCGAAGAACCTGAAGAACCGGGTGCGCTCCTATGTGCGGGAGGACAAGAACCGCTCCCCGAAGGTGGCGGCCATGATACGCCATGCGGAAGACCTGGATATCACCATGACCGCCACGGAAATGGAAGCCCTCATTCTGGAATGTAACCTCATCAAGGAAATCCATCCGAAGTACAATATTTCCCTTCGGGACGACAAATCCTATCCCTATGTGAAAATCACCACCAACGAAGAATGGCCCCGCATTTTCGTGACAAGAAACATCCGACACGACGACGGTGCACGCTACTTCGGCCCTTTCACCGACGTGGGAAGCCTTCGCACCACATTGAGCCTCCTGCGCCGCTACTATCCCATCCGGAACTGCCGCTCCATGAAGGTGCCGAGGCCCTGCCTCCAGTACCACCTCCATCTCTGTGCCGCTCCCTGCTTTGAGCTCTGCTCAAAGGAAGACTACGATTCTTACGTCCGCACGGTGTGCGACCTTTTTGAAGGAAAAAGCACGGAACTGGTAAAGGAACTGAAACGGAAAATGATGGACGCTTCGGAAAAAATGGACTATGAACTGGCTGCCAAATTCCGGGACCAGGTGCGGGCCATAGAATCCGTACAGCAGCGTCAGCACATCGTGGCCAATGAAGGAGACTTTGACGTGGTGGGCTATGCGAGAGACGGCAGCCATGCGGGTCTGGAAGTCTTCTATATCCGCTACGGCCGCATGGTGGGCAAGGAAAACTTCAGCATACCGGAAAGTGAGAACGAAACGGACGAAGAAATCGTGACCGCCTTCATCCGCGATTTCTACGGCGCCAATCCCACCTCCATTCCCAAAGAAATCATCCTGCCTCTTCTTCCGGCGGAAATGGGCCTCATTGCCTCGTGGATGACAAAACTCCGGGGCAGCGAAGTGAGTCTCATCCTGCCCCAGCGGGGCTTCAAGCGCCGCCTGAAAGACATGGCCATGGCCAATGCCGCCAAGTACCTCTCCGACAAGAAACTGCAGTGGGAATACCAGGACGCCCGGGAACAGGGGGCTGTGAAAAAGCTGAAAGACCTGCTCCATCTGCCCAGACTGCCGGAAAGGATGGAATGCTTCGATATTTCCCATGACCAGGGCGCTGAAACCACCGGCTCCATGGTGGTCTTTGAACACGGCCGCCCGGCTAAGCGGGAATACAGGAAATTCAAACTCCAGACCACCCAGGGCCACGCCGACGACTTCAAATCCATGGCGGAAGTCATGGGCCGCCGCTATGGAAACCACAAAGACTGGCCGGCCCCGGACCTCATCGTCCTGGATGGCGGCCTGGGCCAGCTCCACGCCGCCCTTCCCGCCATCCGCGAAGCCGGCTGCGACGCCCCGGTGATTGGCCTGGCCAAGAGAATCGAAGAAATCTACGTGGAAGGATCTGAAGAACCCATCATCCTGGACCACCACGAACCGGCGCTCCAGCTCCTCCAGTTCATCCGCGACGAAGCCCACCGCTTCGTCATCACCTACCACAGGAAATGGACAAATAAAAGAAATACGGAATCCATACTGGACCACATCGAAGGTATCGGCCCCACCAGAAGAAACGCCCTCTGGCACGCCTTCCGCTCTTTGGACGAAATGCGGAAAGCCACCGCAGAAGAACTGGCCCAGGTCCCCGGCATGAACAAAAGAGCCGCCGAAGCGGTGTACCGCTTCTTCCATATGAGGAAAGATGAAAAGCAGATGGTCATTAATGGACAGAAGGTGGAGGAAGAGAAGATAGAAGATAGATAACAGAGGACAGACATCAGACTATCAGACGTCCCGCCGGGCGGTCATTCTGAGCGTCAGCGAAGAATCTCGGTGCTTGACGATAGTGACACAAAAGTCGGTAAATACCGGTCTGGCGGGGGACAGAAGCAAAACATCGGACCGGCAGGTCTCAGACCACCCGCCAGAGGGGTCATTCTGAGCGGAGCGAAGAATCTCGGTGCCTGTCGATAGTGACATAAAAGCCGGTAAATACCGGTCTGGCGGGAGGAATAGAAGCAAGACATGAGACCAGCAGACCTCAGACAACCCGCCCGACCGGTCATTCTGAGTGCCAGCGAAGAATCTCGGTGCTTGAAGATAGTGACACAAAAGCCGGTAAATACTAGTCTGGCGGGGGAGACAGATGCAAGACATGCAGACTGCCGATTGCGATTTACTGATATGGATACAAAAGGACTAGAAACAAGAAACCATTCGTACTTTCCATTATCGCGATTTTCTACACACTTCCCGCTCATTTTCAACGCGAACCCTTGACAAAGTCGAATTATCCACGTATAATGATGAAGTTGATAATTTTATCCACCAGCTTAAGGCGCTGTATGAAATGTACAGCAGGAGCTATCAAGCGGCAGGCCGATAGGTAAGGAGGTGCTAAGAATGCCGGTTCCGAAGACAAAAAGTTCCAGATCCCGTCGTGATAAGAGACGTGCTAACTGGAAGCTGACTGTTCCGGGTCTTGTGGAATGCCCGCAGTGCCATGCACTGAAAAAACCTCATCATGTATGCCCTGTATGCGGTTACTACAAAGGCAAACAGATCATCAGCAAGACTGTTGAAGAATAATAGAAAAACGTTTTCCTTCAGAGGGAAACGTTTTTTTAGTGCCTGGAAAGTAGAGAGATGGTAGACGAAAGAAGATAGAAGGGAGTTTCCGGTTCCTTATGAGTCAAAACGGCAGCTCCTTCCTAAGGAAGGAGGCTAAATAGTGCCGCGAAGCGGCCACCACAACCCTCGGCGCCACAGGCGCCGTCAAACCTAAGAACCCTCCGGCCCGTCGGGCCGGTCAATCTTAAGAACCTTTCCCCTCTGAACCCTCTGAACCCTCTGAACCCTTTGAACCCGGCCCGTCGAAGGCGGGCTTTTCTTTTATCTATTTTTCACATGGTATCTATGCAGAAAATATGCTATAATTATCGCAAGTTCAATGCTGAAATCTGCTCTTTCCGGCTGTTTGAAGGATAGTTTTACAGGAGTCTGGAGGCCGGTGGGAGGAGAATGGATGCAAAATAAAAAGGGAGGAACAGTAGAATGGCAGGAAGTCAATGGAAAAAGATTCTGGCAGTAGGTTTATGCGGCCTTATGGCGGCCGGTGTTTTTGCAGGATGCGGCGGCGGAAGCGGCGGCAGTTCCAGCGGCAAGATGAAGGTGGGGATTGTGCAGATTGTGCAGCACCCGGCGCTGGATGAGTCGAATAAGGGCTTTGTGGATGCTCTGAACGAAGCGGGGCTGAAGGACAAGGTGGAAATCGACCAGCAGAATGCCCAGGGTGACCAGTCCAACCTGAAGGCCATTGCGAACCGTTATGTGTCCGGCAATTATAAGCTCATCGGTGCCATTTCCACACCGGCGGCCCAGGCCATGGCCAATGCCACCGATAAGATTCCGATTATCTGCACCGCCATTTCCGATTTCGAAAATGCAAAGCTCATGAAGTCGGAGAAAGCACCGGACAGCAATGTGACCGGCACCAATGACCGGGGACCGGTGGACAAGCAGGTGAAGCTGATTAAGGAAATCCAGCCGAATGTGAAGAAAATCGGTATCATTTACAATTCTAGTGAAATCAATTCCGTGGTACAGGCAAAGCATCTGAAAGAAAACTGCCAGCCCCTGGGTATTGATGTGGTGGAATTGACGGTGAACTCCGTGAACGATGTACAGCAGGTGGCGGAAGGCTTCCTGGGCGGTAAGGTGGATGCCATTTATGTGCCCACCGATAACATTATTGCTTCTTCCATCCCCACCCTTATGGCAGTGGCCAACAGGGAAAAGATTCCGGTGTACGGCGCAGAAGTGGGGCACGTGAAGAATGGCGTGCTGGCTTCCGAGTCCATCAGTTTCTATGATATCGGACACCGGGCAGGCCAGATGGCCGCTGAAATCCTGAAGGGGAATAAGACAGTGAAGGATTTCCCGGTAGAAGGAGCGGACAAGACGAAGCTTTACATCAATAAGAGTGAAATGGAAACGCTGGGTATCCAGATTCCTAAGGAAGTTCTTGACAGGGCAGAAATGATCTGACGATTTACATGAAATGACGAAGAGTAACTTCCGTTTTGACCGGAGGTTACTCTTTATCTATGGTTTTAAGATTTTTGAGAAAGGGTTTGTGTCGTGGCTTCAAAACTGAAACAGCTTTGGTGGTTAATGCTTATTTTCGCGGTGTGCAATATTGCGATGGCCGTTATGTTGTACCAGTCTTCTTCTCCGGAACCGGTGAATGAGGATGTACTTCCTATCGCAGCAAAAAATGTATATTCCATCGGCATCCTGCAGTCCGATGACCTGGCTGAACAGAACAAGATGACTGCCGGGGTGCTGGCTGCTTTGGAAGCAGAGGGATACAGCAAAGGCGGCAGGGCCAAAATCGACATGGTGCAGGCCAAGGGCAATGACAAAAAGCTGGAGGCTGCGGCAAAGAAGTTTGCCCGAGACAAAAAGGATTTAATTATTGCCGTAGGCACCGATTCCGCCAAGGCGGCTGCAAAGGTGACGAAAAGCATTCCCATCGTAGGCGTGGGAGTTATGAATTTCAAAA
The DNA here is from genome assembly GCF_900538805.1 of uncultured Dialister sp. GTDB lineage: Bacteria > Bacillota > Negativicutes > Veillonellales > Dialisteraceae > Dialister. Next base: position 11,698 of record NZ_UPZP01000027.1, on the reverse strand, counting down.
AGGACAGTGATTTCGAAGGCCACCATAACCTTACCGGTATAATGGACAATCCGGCCATCCTCACACAGATCCGCATGGCCGGCCGCTGCATGTCGGTGCAGAAGCTGGGCATCCTCTATAACCCCGGTGATGCGGCGGCAGCACTGCAGGTAGGCATCCTGCGGGACGTGGCGGCCCAGAAGGGGATTTCCCTTTATGAAGTAGCCTATCAGCCAGGCAAGGCGGCGGAGCCCCAGATTCAGAAGCTTGTAGGACATATTACCGCCCTCTATGTGCCGGAAGACACGGACCTTCTTTCCCATTTTGATGAAATCGTGAAAGTCATGAATGGAGCCGGTATTCCCATTATCGGCGAACAGGCGGAAATGGTTCGGCGGGGCGCCGTCATTTCTGTATCTCCCAGCTACTACCGCATGGGTTTCTCCGGCGGCCGTATCGCAGCCAGTCTGCTGAAGGGAGATATCATTCCCGAAGACATTCCCATCATGCGTCAGCAGGATCCGGATATTGTTATCAATATGAAACAGGTGAACCTTCTGAACATCCCGCTGCCCGGCGATCTGTGGCAGCGTTCCAGAAAGCTTTACCTCTATGACGGACAGCCTGCAAGACCCTGATTATTTGTAATATAAAGGAAGGAAATCAAATGGCAGATTTAGCAGTTTCCACCGTGGCCCAGGGACTTATGTGGTCCATTCTGGCCATCGGCGTATTTCTATCGTTCCGCGTACTTGACGTACCGGATATGACCTGCGAAGGCAGCTTCCCCCTTGGCGGTGCCATTGCAGCGTCCCTCATCGCTTCCGGCGCCTCTCCCTGGGCAGCCATTGCAGCCGGCGCGGCAGGCGGCCTCATTGCAGGTACCGTCACCGGCATTCTCTATACGAAATTAAAGATTCCCGCCATTCTGGCAGGCATCCTTACCATGATTGCCCTTTACTCCATTAACCTTCATATTATGGGAAAAGCCAATATTTCCCTCCTCCGGGTGGATACCGTATTCTCCACCACCGCCAGCCTGCTCCATGTGAGCCAGTCCACTGCTGCCTTCATCGTACCGGCGGTGCTGATGATTATTATTTCCGCCCTTATTTACTGGTTCTTCGGTACGGAACTGGGTATGTGCATCCGTGCCACCGGCTATAATCCCCAGATGGTACGGGCCCAGGGCGTGAACACGGATACCATGATTATCATGGGCCTCTTCATTTCCAACGCTCTCATCGGTCTCTGCGGCGCCGTAGTGGCACAGAACAATGGCTTTGCAGACGTAGGCATGGGCATCGGCACCATCGTCATCGGCCTGGCCTCCGTCATCATCGGCGAAGTCATTCTGGGTGTAGACAGCTTCTCCGGCTCCCTCCTGGCTGTGGTGGTGGGTTCCATCATCTACCGCGTGGTCATTGCGGTGGTGCTCTACCTGGGCATGCCGCCGAACGACCTGAAACTTTTCACCGCCATCCTTGTCATGCTTGCCCTGGCTGCACCTATGATTAAGGGTAAAGTCAATATCGGAAAGGCAGGCTGATTATGCTTAAAGTTACGGATATCAGCAAAACATTCTTCAAGGGAACCACCAATGAAAAAAAGGCCCTGAGCCATCTCTCCCTTACCCTGAATGACGGCGATTTCTGCACCGTCATCGGCAGCAACGGTGCAGGCAAGAGTACCCTTCTGAACTCCATCGCCGGTGCCTACATTCCCGACAGCGGCACCATTGTAATCAACGGAAATGATGTAACCAAAGTCAGTGAATACAAAAGAGCCAAGTACATCGGCCGGGTATTCCAGGACCCCCTGAAAGGTACCGCCGCCGGCATGCAGGTGGAAGAAAACCTTATCATCGCTTCCCGGAGAGGGGAGAGCCGCCGTCTCCGCTGGGCCTTTTCCTCCGGTGATCATGAAAAATTCCGGGACATGGTGGCCCGCCTGGGCCTCGGACTGGAAGACCGCCTCTCCACCAGAATCGGCCTCCTCTCCGGCGGCCAGCGCCAGGCACTGACCCTCCTCATGGCTACCCTGAAAAAACCGGACATCCTTCTTCTGGATGAACCTACGGCAGCCCTGGACCCGAAGACTGCAGGCAAAGTTCTGAAGATTACTGATGAAATCGTGCACGAACAGCACCTCACCACCCTTATGATTACCCACAACATGAGAGATGCCCTGAAATACGGCAACCGCCTCATCATGATGAACAGCGGCACCATCATTGCAGATTACAGTCCTGAAGAAAAGCAGAAACTCACCATCGACGACCTGCTGAAGAAATTCGAAGAAACCTCCGGCGCCATGAGCGACCGGGTTCTTCTGGGGTAAGAATTTCCTTGCAATCCACGGCCCGTTCATGTATAATTACACGTGGTTGAACTGTACCCCAGTTTATCGCAACTCCGGCGTAGACCTGGATACAGCAATTTATATTTTTATAGGAGGCTATTATGTTAACAGCTGAAGCAAAAAAAGAAATCATTGAAACCTACGCAGTCCATGAAGGCGACACCGGATCTCCGGAAGTACAGATTGCTATCCTCTCCAAGAGAATCGCTCTCCTCACCGAACATCTGAAGTCCCACAAGAAAGACCATCATTCCCGCCGCGGCCTGCTGAAAATGGTCGGCCAGCGCAGAAACATGCTGGACTATCTCCGTCGCAAGGACATCGAACGCTACAGAGCTCTCGGTGCAAAACTGGGCCTGCGCCTGAAATAAGATTTCACAAAAAGAGACTACCGAAGGGTAGTCTTTTTTTAGTGGAAAACGAAATGGCAGAGCAGGGGATTGAAAGGGAAAATCAGGAAGAGACCATCTTTCCCGCCTCCCACAGTCATCCTGAGCAGTGCGAAGGATCTCGGTGTGTGGCACATTTGAGATATCCGGTCATAACTACCAGTCGGCGGGAAGATTGACATATTACGCAGGCTCTTTCTCAAGGGAAAGGGACTGCAGTATTACGACAGGAAGCAAATGAGAAAACCTTCCCGCCCACCTGCATGTAATTTTTTCTGCGTCCAACGCGGTGCATACCAAAATTCTTCGCCTGCGGCTCAGAATGACAGTGCGGGGTGGGAAGGGGGACGCAAGTATAGCCTTCTTCCTCTGGAAGAAGGTGGCGCCGTAGGCGCCGGATGATAGCAGGCTTTTCGTAGAAAAGCCGAGGCCCCGCAGGGGCCTGACATGGCTCATTTTTCATCATAGAATCAGCTGGCTCACCACCTCAATAAAAAAACCGTCCTTTGTAAAAAAGGGCAGGGGTTTTTCATTTAAATCTCTTTGTTCGCTTCAAGACAACACGAAAAGCCCGAAAGAGCTAGGCCCGGCGGATAGAAGACAGATGCGCCAATCTTCCACCGCTCCATCATGATGATGGACTCTTTCAGGCTATTCGCTTAGACCTCGGAATGAACCGAAGCTGCCTATTCAGGTAAAGCAAAACTAACTCATAACGCATCGAACGGACCGAAGCCCGGAGCTCTTATGGTTTCATCCATGCGAGATGGCTTGCAGCCGGACCAGGAACCGGGTATTTTTTCGTGGCCACTCCCCAGACCTTGCCCAAACTCTCATCTATGTCTATTATATAAGAGAAAATCGAAAATGGGAATAGAGCAAAATAGAACTAACGTTGCCAATTTTGCAATTACGCTTGTAATAATGTATTAGACTTATGATAGATAATAGCCTTTAGACCGTATGAAAAAAGAGAGTCTGATTTCCATATGAATGCAGAATGGAGTTAAAAAAAGGCGATTAGGATTTATTTACCATATCACAGAAACGAATGCCTGGAATATAGGTATTATCAAATATGACTGGATATGGAATTTGGGGTTCTGAGAAAGCAGCCGGTACCCGGCATATCCATCAGGCAATATTTTTACCCCAATATGTACCCCTTTCAGACTCACGTAAAAGAAATTTTATATTAAAGTCAAGCAGGAGAAGGGCCGACGGCGGTACTCCTGCTTTTTCGTATCTGCCGGCCATGATGGCCATGATGGACTTTTTCATCTGATGTGAAACATTCCTATTCACTTTATAATAGGTATCCTGTATAATAAGAAAATACGTGAAAAAGGATTTATTGATTACAGGAGGAAAAGGAATGTTCAAGACATTTCAGATGGACCTGGCCGGTCGTCCGCTTATTATTGAGACCGGCAAAATGGCTAAACAGGCGAATGGTGCCGTACTGGTAAGATACGGTGATACGGTGGTGCTGGTGGCTACCACTGCCAGCAAGGAACCGCGGGAAGGGACCGATTTCTTCCCTTTGACCGTTGATTATGAAGAAAAGATGTATGCCGTAGGCAAGATGCCTGGGGGATTCCTGCGCCGTGAAGGCCGTCCGGGAAATTCCGCCATTCTGAATGCCCGTCTGATTGACCGTCCGATTCGTCCGCTTTTTGATAAACGCTGCCGCAATGATGTGCATGTGGTGGCTACGGTGCTGTCTGTGGATTACGACAATGCGCCGGAGCTGTGCGGCATGCTGGGGGCATCCGCTTCCATCGGCATTTCCGATATTCCCTGGGACGGCCCCATTGCCGGCGTCCGCATCGGCAGGGTAGACGGCAAGTATGTGGTGAACCCCACCCAGGAACAGCTGGCACAGTCTTCCATGAACATTACGGTTGCCGGTTCTGAAGAAGCTATCATGATGGTCGAAGGCGGCGCCAACGAAGCACCGGAGGAAGAAGTGCTGGATGCCATCATGTTCGGCCATGAAACCATTAAGGAACTGTGCCGTTTCCAGAAGAAGATTATTGAAGAAGTGGGCAAACCGAAGCGCACCCTGGTGTTCCCGGAAGTCCCGAAGGAAATCGACGACGCAGTGGCTGCTTTTGCCACCGAAGACCTGAAGAAGGCTATTTTCGATGCCGACAAGCTGAGAAGAGATGGAAATATTGACGCTGTAAAGAAGGCAGCCAAGGAACATTTCGCCGATATTTATCCGGAAAACGGCGCCGACGTGGCTGAAAGCCTTGATCATCTGACCAAGCAGATTGTGCGTGATTCTATTTCCAATGAAGGCATCCGTCCGGATGGCAGAAAGCTCACGGAAATCCGCCCCATTACCTGCGAAGTGGGACTGCTCCCCAGAGTTCATGGCAGCGCTCTTTTCACCCGCGGCCAGACCCAGGCTCTTTCTGTAACCACTCTGGCTCCCATGTCTGAAACCCAGATTATCGATGACCTCACTCCGATTACGGAAAAACGGTACATCCATCAGTATAATTTCCCGTCCTACTGCGTAGGTGAAACAAAGGGTTCCAGAGGTCCGGGACGCCGTGAAATCGGTCATGGCGCCCTGGCTGAAAGGGCTCTTCGTCCGGTGATTCCGTCGGTGGAAGAATTCCCATATGCCATCCGCGTAGTTTCTGAAATTCTCGAATCCAACGGTTCCTCTTCCCAGGCTTCTGTCTGCGGAAGCACCATGTCCCTCATGAATGCCGGCGTCCCCATTAAGGCACCGGTAGCAGGCATTGCCATGGGCCTCATTGAAAACGGCGGCAAGTTTAGCATTCTTTCCGATATCCAGGGCATGGAAGATGCGCTGGGCGATATGGACTTCAAGGTAGCCGGTACCGCGAAAGGCGTCACCGCCATCCAGATGGATATCAAGGTTCACGGCCTGTCCCGTGACATTCTGCTGGCAGCCCTGAAGCAGGCCCATGAAGGCCGTCTCTTCATCCTGGGCAAGATCGCAGAATGCATCGACAAGCCCGCAGACCATCTGTCTCCCTATGCACCGAAGATTATTGCTATCACCATTCCGGTGGAAAAAATCCGTGATGTCATCGGTGCCGGCGGCAAGACCATCAACAAGATCCAGGATGAAACGGGAGCCAAACTGGATGTGGAAGAAGACGGACATGTGTATATTTCCTCCACCGACGAAGCTGCAGCACAGCAGGCTAAGAAGATGGTGGAAGGTCTTACCCATGAAGTCAAAGCAGGCGAAACTTACCTGGGCCGCGTGACCCGCCTCATGAAGTTCGGCGCATTTGTGGAAATCCTGCCGGGCAAGGAAGGTCTGGTCCATGTATCCCAGCTGGCGCTCCAGCGTGTGGAAAAACCGGAAGACATTGTCCATGTGGGCGATGAAATCATGGTGAAGGTTACTGAAATCGACGATAAGGGCCGCATCAACCTGTCCCGCAAGGCTCTCCTTCTGGAAAAGAAAAACAAATGAGAAGCCGGGGATTTGAAGTCGTTTCTGCCTGGGAAAAGGAAGGCATCCGTCTTCCCGTAAGGAAAACCGCCTCCAGCGCAGGCTACGACATAGAAAGCGGAAGGGATATGGATATCCTGCCGGGCCAAGTTACCCTCATTCCTACAGGCCTCAAGGCCTATATGGGGGAGGATGAATACCTGGCTATCTACATCCGTTCCAGCATGGCCATCAAGCATGGTCTCATTCTGATAAACAGCACCGGTATTATCGACGCCGACTACTATAATAATGAGGACAATGAAGGCCACATTATGGTGGCGGTGTATAATACCACTTCCCAGCCCTTCCATATTTCCAAGGGCGACCGGGTGGCCCAGGGGATTTTCATGAAATACCTGAAGGCCGACGGCGATGCAGCCAGGGGCCTTCGGACCGGCGGCTTGGGAAGCACGGGAAAATAAATATCTGTATCATTCCAGCGGCGGACAGCATCCGCCGCTTTTTCCATGAGGGAGGTACCTATGAGCGTAGAAAAAGAAAAAATGATAAGCCGCGAGGAAATCTACGACGGACAGATTGTCCATCTTTTCAAAGACCAGGTGGAACTGGCAGGGAAGAAGACCATAAGGGAAGTGATTCTCCACTGCGGCGCCGCTGCCATCATTCCCGTCACCAATGATGGAAAGGTGCTTTTTGTGAAACAGTACCGCTATCCGGTGGGGGAGGCACTCCTTGAAATTCCGGCGGGAAAAATGGATCCCGGAGAAACACCGGATGCATGCGCTGCCAGGGAACTGGAAGAAGAGACCGGCTATCGGGGCACATTGAAGAAACTTGGATACGTATACACCACCCCGGGCTTCTGCAACGAAACCATCCACCTCTACCTGGCCACCGGCCTCATCCACACCGCCCAGCACCTGGACGAAGGAGAATTCCTTGATGTTCTTCCCATTTCTCTGGAAAAGGTATGGGATATGATTCGGAAAGGGGAAATCTACGACGCTAAAACCCTTTCCGCCTTTGCTATTGCCAGAGATATACTGAAATAAGGAATGCCCCCGCTGTTTTCGCAGCGGGGTTTTTGATTTTGGGGTGCAGCAGACTGGCAGTATGGTAAGAACGTGACGCAGGCTCCTTCCTCAGAAAGGAGCTGGGCAGAGCCCTGAGGATAGGTCCGAAATTCTACCCTGATTGCCAATCGCCAGCCTTCCCGCTGACCGGCAGTTATCACCGGTTGTCTCATATGCTGCATGTACCGAGATTCTTCACTTCGTTCAGAATGACGGTGTTCGGCGGGAAGGCAAGCACGTAACGCTGTCTGACGTCTGATATCTGACTTCTATCGTCTGATCCACGGTGTTCCTCCGTTGCCTGCGGAGCCCCCTTCCTAAGGGAGGGGGCTCTGGCTCTACGCCATGCAGCATTTGAGACACAAAAGATAATCCCGTAACGCTGGTTTTATAAACATTGCCGCGAAGCGGCTATCCACAACCCTCTGAACCCTTTGAACCTTCTGAACCCTCTGAACCCTCTGAACCTATGCATTAATGCCTACCTTCTGCCAATGACTCCTAAGAATCTCCCCGCCTCACATCCCATGCATTTCTAATTTCCTGTTATAATATACACAAGGAAAATCTTTTTCCATGAAGGAGGAGCTTTATGAGGAAAATTGCTTTTTATGGGAAAGGCGGTATCGGGAAGTCTACCACCGCTTCCAACGTGTCCGCTGCTTTAAGTCTCATGGGAAAGCGGGTGTGCCAGATCGGCTGTGACCCGAAGAATGATTCTACCAGGCTGCTTCTGGGACATATCTGCAAATCCACGGTGCTGGATATGCTGCGGACGAAGGATGCCGGGGATATCCAAAAGGAGGATATAATTCACACCGGATTTCATGGCGTTACCTGTGTGGAGGCAGGGGGACCGGAGCCGGGGGTAGGCTGTGCAGGCCGGGGCATCATTGTGGCCCTGGAGCTTTTGGATCGGATGAAGGCGCTGCCGGAGAGCGACGTGGTGCTCTATGATGTGCTGGGGGATGTGGTGTGCGGCGGATTTGCCATGCCTATCCGTGAGGGGTATGCGGAGGAAATCTATATCGTTTCTTCCGGCGAGCTCATGTCCCTTTATGCGGCCAATAATATTGCCAAAGGCATTGCCCGGTTTGCTTCCAGAGGAAAGGTGCGGCTGGCAGGGATTATCGGGAACAGCCGCAATGTGCCGGGGGAGAAGGAGCTGCTCACCGAATTTGCCGGAAGGCTCCACACCGGTCTGGCTGCTTTTATTCCCCGGGACCGGACGGTGAATCTGGCGGAAAATCATCGGCAGACGGTGCTGCAGTATGCGCCCGATTCTCAACAGGCAGAGGTGTACCGGAAGCTGGCGGAAACCATCCTTACCAATGAGGTGGAATCCATTCCTACTCCCATAAGTTTTGATGAATTGGAAAATCTGGTGGCGCAATATGGCACTGAAAACTAAATGGCTTCTTTCGGCGGACTGTCCTGCCAGCTGCACCATGACAGGCGTGTGGCGGGCAGTGGCCTACGATGAGGGCTGCGTGGTTATATTTCATGGCCCCGCAGGCTGCGTCCACGTGGCGTCTACCATGGATCTGGGAAATCATTACCGCATTTCCGCCGACGGCTGTCCGGAAAAAGGGGACCCGGTACCTTTGATTTCCTCAAACCTTCGGGAAAAGGACAGCATTTTCGGCGGCATCGGAAGGCTTCATGAATGTATCGATTATGCGATGAAAACCTACCATCCGGAGTGCCTTGTGATTGCTTCTTCCTGCGTGGCCGGCGTTATCGGTGATGACGTGGACGAGGAGGCGAGGGAGGTGGAGGAAACCTATGGCATTCCGGTGCTGTCCATGGCTTTTTCCGGATTCCTTGGCGGCGAATATTCCGACGGCTACTATAAAACCATGGATGCCATGGTCCGCCGTTTTTTCAAAAAGCAGAAGCACAAAAAGGGAAGTGTCCTTCTTCTGGGGGACCAGATGGGACCGGAGGGACAGTATGCCCGGGAAGTGAAGCGGCTTCTTTCCCTCTTCAGCCTTACGGCGGATTTCCAGTTTCCCGGCTACGTTCCCTTTTCCAAGTGGAGCCAGGTGCCTAGTGCTTCCCTTTCCGTCCTGCTGGGGACGGCGGGACAGCCGGAGGGAATGGAAGAAAGGGCCCGGCAGCTGGAAAAGGATTACGGCATTCCCTTTCTGGGCCCTGTGTACCCCCTGGGACTGGAGAATACATGGACCTGGATAAGGCAGCTGGCCGATTTCCTTGGCGAAAAGGAAAAAGGAGAGACCGTTATCAGGTCGGAAAAGGAAAGGGTGGAGCAGCAGGTGGCTTCCTTCCTTCCGGTGACGGAGGGAAAGAAGGCCTTCATCGCCATCGGCCGTGGACGACGCTGGTACCGTCCATCCGGCACCATCTGCTCCCTTAGGAGTCTTCATATGAAGCCGGCGGGGGTGGTGCTTTTCTCCAACCTCACGAAGGAGGATGCAGAGGAGAACAGGAAAGAAATTTCATCACTGGGAGACATTCCTGTTTACAGTGAAGAAGAGGGGCAGAAGGCCATGGAGGGAGCGGATATTCTCCTCACCACCAATGAAATCTACGGCGCTTCTGTCCGGCAGCTCTTTATCCCCATGGTGCCCTTGGCAGGTACGGAGGGGGAGATGGCCCTTCTTACCTCCATATACCGCCTGCTTTGCCGCCATGGAAGGAAAGGAGGCATGACCTATGTCAAAGTGTGAATTCGAGTCGTCCTGTCACCATAATGATACCTGCGGCCTCACCGGTTCCGCCGCCTTTTTTGCTTCCATACCGGGAAGCTTTGTACTCATCAACGGCCCGCTGTGGTGCTATTTCTACGCCATGAAATATGTGGACGATGAAAATGACCGGGCCGCCCGTTGCATCACCTGCACCGGTACGTCGCCTTCGTCCATGGTATATGGCACGGAAAAGGACATCCTCAAAGGACTATCCCGTATCCGGGACGCGGGGCAGGCAGAACGGGTCTTTATTGAGAACAACTGCAGCACCGGCCTCGTTGGCGACGATGTGAAGGGCATTGCAGAAGCCTTCGGCGGGCCCTGGCCGGTGTATACCATGGACAGCGGCGGACTGAAGGGCCGCTTTGAGGAAGGCTTTGCCCGCGCTTTCCTTCGGGTGGTGGAGGAAATGAAGGAAGAAAAGACCATCCCCGTATCCGTCAATGTGCTGGGTCTATCCGATGTATACCTGAAGGGCAGGGAGGACGGAGAGGAAATCCGACGCATCCTCCGTGGCTGCGGTGTCAATGTCATATCTACGCCGGGCTGCAGCAGCAGCTGGGAGGAAATCATGAAAGCCCCTTCCGCCGCCTTCAATCTGGTGGTGCGGGATGAGCTGGGCCTTCCGGCGGCCAGGGAAATGGAAAAGCGCTTCCACATTCCCTATGCGTCCGTAGGTCTTCCCTACGGCTTTGAGGGAAGCAGGAAATGGGTAGAAAAGGTACTGGATATTTTATCCTTTGGAAAGGCAGACTCCTTCCTGGACAAAGAAAAGGAAAGGGCCCGAGAAATCCTTCGGAAGGGAAACGGTCTGGAATCTCTCTGGGGTTCCCTGTGGTTCGATGAAGTGCTGGTGGCAGCGCCGCCTTCGGAAGCGATGGGAATCGCAGAAGCCCTTCGAAGCGAATGGATAGATACCGCTAAACTCACCATCCACCTCCTTTCTCCCACTGACAGAACCTGCCAAGCGGCTGATATCATCCGCCTGGTGACGGCAGAGGACGAGGATATCCGGAGGGACTATGAAAACTGGAAGGGCGGCCTTGTCCTTTCCAGCAGCCATGAAACCACAAGGCTGGAGAGGCTGAAGAAATCCTTCGTCTTCTTCCACATCGCCCGTCCTTCCTACGATGAAGGATTCTTCTCAGACCTTCCCCTCTCAGGGTTCCGGGGCGCCGCCCTTCTTTATGAAAAAATATGGAACGCCTGGCTGAAGGAAATAGGCCGTGAAAAAATTCTGAAATAGAAATAGGAAATGAATCAAAGCACTGATAACCGAAAAATGCGGTTTTATCAGTGCTTTTTTAGTATGGGAAAATTGGATTCTATCAATGAATCAGAGATTTCTTAAATAAATCAGAAAAATTGGCTTTAAAAATATAATAAAAATAGTATAATATATAAGGTATATTAGTGAAAATCATAGAAATTATGAAAGGAAATAGGAGATGGATGCATAGTGGGCTGGTGGGCGTCACTATCGGCAGGTACCAAGATTATTCGCCTGGGGCTCAGAATGATGAGGAGGACCGGAAGGTAAGCACGTAACGCAGGCTCCTTCTCCGGAATGGAGCTGGGCGAAGTCCTGAGGAACACCGAAGAACTTAATAAAGAACTGACGCTGTTCCTCCGTCGCCTGCGGCTCCACCCGCTGGCCAGGCTTTAAGGTGTTCGCTTAATGTGCAGGCTATGCTCACACAAGAGCCCGGCTCAGAAATGCTGCAGGACTTCTGCCTG
>NZ_UPZP01000026.1 GCF_900538805.1 uncultured Dialister sp. | reverse complement strand
CGCGTCAGCCCATTCCTCGCATTGCATAAAAATTCAAGAATAAAAGCAAACAATGATTTAATCAGCGCTTCCCTAGTCCATATCTTCCCTTGTCCTGGAAGACCATTAAACGGAAGACCTCCGCGAAGCGTCCTTCCTGAACCTTTACAATCTGTTCTCCATATGATAGGATAGTCCTAGTTTGAATTGATGAGGTGAATGCAATGGCTGCAAAGATTACGTATACCATTCAGGAAGAGTTGGGAGATCTGTCTGTGGCTGCCAATGGCTGGAAGAAACAGCTGACCTACACGAGCTGGAACAACCGGGATGAGAAATTTGACCTTCGTTCCTGGAATCCGGATCATTCGGCAATGACTAAGGGTATTACCCTGACCAAAGAGGAAATCCTGAAGCTCAAGGATATCCTGAATGAAATCGATTTCGATAAGTATTAAGAAAGCATTAAAGAAAACTGCAGTTGGCAGAAGAAAGGCTCTCCGGAAGGGGAGTCTTTTGGTATATATGGAAGATTTTAGGCTGTCCTTTTTAAGATTTAGAAGGTATCTAAATCGCAGGAAATGGATTTCCTGAATTTCCAAAGGAGAATCTTATATGACATTTTTATTTTCCGGTCCCCACGGGGACAGAACGAAGAAGGCCTTTATCGCCGGGCTGGTGGGCCTTCTGGTGAACCTGATGCTTGGTTCCTTCAAAATACTGGCCGGCTGGCAGAGTGGTTTCCTTTCCGTCATGGGCGATGGGTTTAATAACATCACCGACATGGGTTCTGTCATCCTTCTGATGATGACCTTCTATTATTCCGCCAAGCCCTCGGACAAGGAACATCCCTTTGGCCACGGCAGGCTGGAATACATCAATTCCACCGTCATGGCGGCGGTGATTCTTTATGTGGGCATTACCCTTCTGGTGGAATCGGTGCAGAAAATCATCCATCCCAGGGATACGGAATTCACCGTCTTTGTAGCTATTATCCTGGTCATCGGCCTTCTGGCCAAGCTGTTTTTGGCCTGGTGGTACAGGAAGGCAGGGCAGAGGATAGGTTCCAAGGCCTTCGAAGCCTACAGTGCCGATTCCCTGTCCGACATGCTCTCCACCACCGGTGTCCTGGTGGCTACCCTGGTGGAATATTTCTTCGGCCTCCATATCGATGGTATCATGGGCACTCTCATGTCCTTTTTCATCCTCTGGACAGGTTACAGCATCATGAAAAATGCGGTGAACTCCATCCTGGGAGCTACGCCGGATGCGGAGGTTTACAAAGAAATCCAGGACTGCATCCTTTCCTGCCCCGGTGTGTACGGCGTTCATGATCTCATCGTCCACGACTACGGCCCGGAAAACCATTTCGCCACCGCCCATGTGGAACTTGACAGCAGCCTGAACCTGGTGGAAAGCCACGAACTGGCGGAAAACGTGATGACCACACTCCGGGAAAAGCTGAATGTGCAGGCCACCATCCACGCTGACCCCAAGGCCGTTTCCAATCCAAGGGAAGCGGAATATCGGAGGGACCTGGAGGCTGCCATTTACAGAACAAAGCTGCCCCTTTCCTATCACGATTTCTTCGTGGAAGAAAAGAAAGGAGAAATCCACCTTTCCTTCGAACTGGCATTAACGGGCCCCTGCAAATTAAAGGACGAGGAAATCTATAATGAAATCTGCAGCCACCTGAAAGCCATCAATCCGGAATATACCGTAGAAACCATGGTGGACCGCAACTTCATCAGCGGGAAAGTCTATGGCTCCGACGAAAAGGAAGTCAAAGAAATCGCAAATAAAAGGAAATAGATAATTCTCTTTTCAGCAGGCAGGGACTATAGTTTCCCGCCATGCAGCACTGGAGACACAAAAGATAAAAACGTAACGCAGGCTCCTTTCTCAGGTGGCAATCCTGCATAGGATTGCCAAGTCGGGCGAAGTAAGGCGCCTAGCCTGCCCATAAGGGCGCTTTCCTTTTGTCGCCCGACCGGAATGGAGCTGGGCGGAGCCCTGAGGATAGGTCCGAATTTTTTTCTCAAGAACTGACGCCCCTATCCTCCGTCGCCTGACGGCGCCCCCTCCCTTCCTCAGGAAGGGGGCTATGGCTCTCCGTCATGCAGCACTGGTGACAAAAAAGGTAAAAACGTAACGTCTTGCGTCCCCTTTAGGTGGCAAAGGAACTGGATTTGTAGGGGAGCGAAGCGACCTGAAAATCCAGTGACATGCTTCCCAGCGGGGCGAAGAGGGCCACGTAGTGGCGCAGGGGTGTACGACGCTGCAAGTCGGATTGACACTCTCTGCTGCCCTGACTGCCAATCGGCAGCCTTCCCGCCGACTTGTATTTAACGACATTTCTGCCATTTGCGATTCTTACTGAGATTCTTCGCTGACGCTCAGAATGACGGTGTCCGGCGGGAAGGTTAGCACGAAACGCAGTCTGACATCTATCGTCTGTCGTCTATCGTCTAATCCACGCCCCTATCCTCCGTCGCCTAACGACGCCCCCTTCTTCAGGAAGGGGGCTATGGCTCTTCATCATGCAGCACTGGTGACACAAGAGGAAATACCGTAACGCTGACTTCATACTCATCGCCGAAGGCGATACCTCCCCCTCTGAACCCTCTGAACCTTTTGAAACTTCTGAACCTGGGCCGCTTCGCGGCCCTTGGGCGATACCACAACCCTCAGACGCGAAGCGTCTGTCAAACTTCAGAACCTTCGGGGCATAAGCCCCGTCAAACTTCAGAACCCTTTCCACGTCCTATTTCCTTTAGAAAATTTTCATCATTTCTGTATTAATTATGTAGACAATTTGGTATAATAATTGTTACGGAAAAGATTTTTACCAGCCCCTGCCGTGGCTGGAAGCCATAAACCGGGAGAATCCCGGATGAAAATGGGAATTCGATGAGTGAGTATAAGAGGGAATATAAGATGCCGGAAAAAATTTTAAGAGGAATATTCATATTGCTCTTTACCGTTCTTGGTATCGTTCTTTCCAGACAGGGAGAAACAGTGCTGGCGGCACTTCTTCCTAATTCGATATTGACGGAAACCATTCTGGGTGTGACGTTCATGTCCCTGGGAGCGATGCTGGTAGGGGGGATACTGGGAGCCATTGTGGGCTGTTTCATTTCTCCTTACCTGAACAGATGCCTTTTCACTTTTACCTCCAGGGTGGAGAAGTCACTGTCCTCCATGTCCGTGCAGGATCTGGTGGCCGGTACGCTGGGGCTTTTCCTTGGTCTCATTATTGCCAACCTGGTGGGTCTTGCCTTTATCAGCGTGCCCTATATCGGGCCCTACGTATCTGTGGCGCTCAGTATCATTCTGGGCTACCTGGGCATGCATCTGGCGGTGAGCAAGAAGTCGGAAATGGCTTCCTGGTTTCATTTCCATTCGGAGCCGGAAAAGAAAAAAAATAAGGATAAAAAAGAAGGCAAGCTGCTGGACACGAATATCATTATCGACGGCAGGGTGGCGGATATTTACCGCACCGGCTTTTTGGAAGGTCCTATTTACGTGCCGGTTTTCGTACTGGAGGAGCTGCAGAAGATTGCGGATTCTTCGGATGTGCTGAAAAGAAACCGCGGCCGCCGTGGCCTTGATATCCTGAACCATATGAAGAAGAACAGCAGAGATTTCCACATCATTACCGATGATTTTGAGGAATTGAACGAGGTGGATTCCAAGCTGGTAAAGCTGGCCCGGGCCAAGGGCTATAAAATCGTTACCAACGATTACAATCTGAACAAGGTGGCGGAGCTGCAGGGGGTCAGTGTGCTCAATATCAACGACCTGGCCATTGCGGTAAAGCCGGCCGTCATTCCTGGCGAACAGCTCTTCGTACAGCTGGTGAAGCAGGGGAAGGAAGAGGGCCAGGGAGTGGCTTACCTGGAAGACGGCACCATGATTGTGGTGGAAAACGGCAGTCAGTGCATCGGCAGGGAAGTGCCCGTCATTATTACATCCGTCCTGCAGACCTCTGCAGGCAAAATGATTTTTGCAAAGCTGGACTCTAATGATTAATTCGCTCATACTGGTGGCTGCAGGAAACGGGAGCCGAATGCAGGCATCGCTGAACAAACTGCTCCTGTCCTGTGAGGGCCATCCCCTTATTTATTACACTTTAAGAAATGTATTCCAGAGCCGTCTTCTTTCCGAGCTTGTGATAGTCACCAAGCCGGAGGAAAAGCCGGTTTTTGAATCCATCGTCAATTCCATTCCTCATTCCATCCGCGTCATTTTCGCCCCCGGTGGAAACGACAGGGCCGGGTCCGTGAGGAATGGATTTGACATGGTTTCCGAGGCTTCGGACAAGGTCCTTGTCCATGACGGCGCCCGCCCTCTGGTGGACGGGAAGACCATTGACAGGGCCTTTGAAGCCATCAGCAGGGAAAATCCTGCGGTGGCGGTGGGGGTGCCCTGCATTGACACCATCAAAAAGGTGGATGGCGACCGAATCGTGGGAACGCCGGAACGGAGCAGTCTTTTCCGTGCCCAGACCCCCCAGGGCGCCTTAACAGGCCTTTTCCATCGGGCGGTGGAATTTCTTTCCCGTGGCGGAACCTTCACCGATGATGCATCGGTGCTGGAACAGCTGGGCGTACCGGTGAGGCTCATTCCCGGGAAGGAGCGTTTCTTCAAGGTAACCACCCCCGACGATATGGACCGTCTGGAACAGGCTCTCCGAAAAGACCGCTGCCCCTTCCGCATCGGACAGGGCTACGATGTACACCGTTTCGATGATGACAGGCCCCTCATCCTGGGGGGCGTCTATATTTCCGAAAAGGGAGGCCTCCTTGGGCACTCCGACGCCGACGTGCTGCTTCACGCCATTATGGATTCTCTCCTCGGTGCCTGCGGCCTTCCGGATATCGGCCACTATTTCCCTGACACCGACGAAAGATTTGAAGGCGCCGACAGCAGCCGCCTTCTTCTGGAAGTAAAGAAGATTATTGAAGATGAAGGGTACATGGTAGGAAATATCGACAGTACCGTCATCGCAGAAAAGCCAAAACTGGCCAAATACATACCGGCCATGAAGAAAAAAATTGCCGGTATTTTGGATATATTGCCTGGTGATGTAGGCATAAAAGCAACAACCAATGAAAAGATGGGAGCCATCGGCCGGCAGGAAGGTATTGCTGCCATGGCATCATCCATCGTATGCAGGAGGAGTTAAGTAATGGAAAAGAAACTGAAAGTTCGATTTGCTCCAAGCCCCACAGGCCCGTTCCACATCGGCGGTGCCCGTTCCGCTTTGTTCAACTGGCTGGTAGCCCGCCATGCAGGCGGTACCTTCCTGGTCCGCATTGAAGATACAGACCTGAAACGTTCCTCCAGGGAATCGGAAGAAAACATTAAGGACTCCCTGAAATGGCTGGGCCTTACCTGGGACGAAGGCATTGACGTGGGCGGAGAAAACGGCCCATACCGCCAGACTGAACGCCTGGATATTTATAAGAAAGAAGTACAGCGCCTTCTGGACGAAGGCAAGGCCTACTACTGCTACTGCAGCGAAGAAGAACTGGAAGAAAGCCGCAAAAAGCAGGTGGCTGCCGGACAGACTCCGGTGTATGACGACCACTGCCGCCACCTCACGGAAGAACAGATTGCTCAGTACAAAGCGGAAGGCAGAAAGCCGGTTATCCGCCTGAAAGTCAGAAAAGAAGGAGTCTTTGCCTTTGACGATATGGTAAGGGGCCACGTGGAATTCCAGGCCTCCGGCGTAGGCGATTTCATTATTGTGAAATCCGACGGTATTCCGGTATACAACTTTGCCGTAGTTATCGACGATTCCCTTATGGGCGTCACCGACGTTATTCGCGCCGAAGAACACCTGTCCAATACACCCCGCCAGCTGGCCATTTATGAAGCCCTGGGCTATCCCATTCCCCGGTTCGGCCATATTTCCCTCATCCTTGGCGCAGACCACAAGAAGATGAGCAAGCGTCACGGCGCTACCTCTGTCACTGAATACAGAAACATGGGCTACCTCCCCGATGCCATGGTGAACTACCTGGCACTCCTGGGCTGGGCTCCCAAGGGCGAACAGGAAATCTTCACCAGGGAAGAACTGATTAAGCAGTTCTCCATGAAACGGGTTTCCTCCAACGACGCCGTATTCGATATTGAAAAACTGAACTGGATCAATTTCCAGTACATGAAGAAACTCTCTCCACAGCAGCTTCTGGAAGTGACACTGCCCTTCATCGAAAAGGCAGGCTACGTGAAGACACCGCTGTCCGATGAACAGAAAGACTGGCTCACCAAAGTGGTATGGTACGTCCGTGACCACCTCTACTACGGCGCCCAGGCTCCGGAAAATGTGAAACTCTTCTTCGAAGACCTCCCCGAAGTGACCGATGAAGAAACCCTTTCCATCATGAAACAGGAAACCAGCGGAAAAATTATCACCGCCTTCGCCGATGCCCTGGAAAAACTGGAAACCTTCGACGAAGCATCCATTAAGAAATGCTTCTCCTCCCTCATGAAAGAAACCGGCATCAAAGGCAAAGCAGCCTTCGAACCCGTCAGAATCGCTTTGACCGGCGTCACCCACGGACCGGGCCTCTATGACATGATTGCCCTCTTCGGCAGAGAAAAAACATTAACCCGTCTGAGAGACAGCCTCAAATACTGCTGATAAATAAGAAAAGCTCCGGAAATTCCGGGGCTTTTTTCGTTGGATAGTGGGATAGAAGATAGACGATAGATGATAGACATCAGACTTTTTGACCATCAGACGTCAGGAAGGCGGGAAGGAAGATAACAGTGGGGATAGGGATAACACCGGTCATGGGGAGGCCCTTGACTCCAGTCATTCTGAGCGTCAGCGAAGAATCTTGGTACCCTTCGTGAATGAGACCATTGGGGTCTGTGCAGGGGCCTGTTACAACGTTCTTCCCGCCCACCGGTATTTACTGATACTTCTATCACTTACAATTCTTACCAAGATTCTTCACTTCGTTCAGAATGACGCATAAGGCGGGAATATGGCTGCTTTGCAGCCATCCCCCTCCACCACTGACGTGGTCCCCCTCCCCCTGACAAGCAGGGGGAGGCAAGGTACGTAACGCCGACTTCATACTCATCGCCCGTTAGGGCGATACCACCATCATCGGCGGTGAAGCCGCCGTCAAACTTAAGAACCCTCCGGCCAAAGGCCGGTCAAACTTCAGAACCCTCACGCCAAAGGCGTGTCCAAAGGGCGATACCACCACCCTCTGAACCCCTTTTTCTAAACTGCGGACCCTGGCCGCCACCACCACCCTCGGGGCCGAAGGCCCCGTCAAACTTAAGAATCTTTTTATGAACCCTTGACAAACGCTGCTTACCGTACTATAGTAAACACATACATGTGATGACGGAGACATGATGTATCCGAGTGTCTTTTCAGAGAGTCTGCGGCCGGTGTGAGCAGATATGATGACGGATGGGTTACCGCTCCTGAACAGAAGGATTGAAGTCCTTCCGGCCGGCTGCCGTTACGAGCCACAGAGTGAAGCGTTATGCTTTAATTGGGTGGAACCGCGGAAGTTAACTTTCGTCCCTTGTGGGACGGAAGTTTTTTTTATTACTTAGTTTCCCATGGGCTGTTCCCAGCGGCCCGGGAACCACGAGAAAGGAAGATTTGCATGATTACGATTAAACTGAAAGACGGCAAGGAAAAGCAGTTTGAATCTGCCGTATCCCTTGCTGATGCAGCGAAGGCTATTTCCAACAGCCTTGGCAGGGATGCCATTGTGGCCAAGGTGAACGGTGAGCTCACGGATCTCCGTGATCCCATTGTGGACGGCGCTGAAGTTGAATTTTTCACGAAGGAAGATAAGGAAGGCCTCTTTACTCTGCGCCATACTGCTTCCCATGTGATGGCCCAGGCTATCCAGCATCTGTTCCCGGGCACCAAGTTTGCCATCGGACCGGCTATTGATGACGGTTTCTACTATGACCTGGATTCTGAGCACGTATTCAGTCAGGAAGATTTCGCAGCCATTGAAAAGGAAATGGCCAAGATTGCCAAGGAAAACATTCCGCTGGTAAAGAAGGTCGTTTCCCGCGCTGAAGCACTGAAGTTCTTCCAGGACAAGGGCCAGGACTACAAGGTCATGCTTATCAATGATCTTCCGGAAGATGCACAGATTTCCCTCTACGAACAGGGGGATTTCACAGACCTCTGCGCCGGCCCCCATATGCGTTCCACCGGCAAGGTGAAGGTATTCAAGATTATGACCGTAGCCGGCGCTTACTGGCGCGGTGATTCCAAGAACAAGATGCTGCAGCGTATCTACGCTACCGCTTTCTTCAAGAAGGAAGACCTGGACCATTTCCTCTTTGTCCGTGCTGAAGCAGAAAAGAGAGATCACAGAAAGCTGGGCAAACAGCTGGACCTCTTCTCCTTCCACGATGAAGGCCCGGGATTCCCGTTCTTCCATCCAAAGGGCATGGCTCTTAGAAATATGCTCATGGATTATGAAAGAGAGCTGTTCAAGGAATTCGGCTATGTGGAAATCATGACACCGGTCATCCTTTCCAAGCAGCTTTGGATTCAGTCCGGCCACTGGGATCATTACAAGGAAAATATGTACTTCACCAAGATCGACGATGAAGACTATGCAATTAAACCGATGAACTGCCCCGGCGGAATCCTTTATTTCAAGACCCAGCAGCGTTCCTACAGGGATCTGCCCATGCGGGTCGGTGAATTCGGCCTGGTTCATCGTCATGAACTGCGCGGCGCTCTCCATGGCCTCTTCCGGGTACGCTGCTTCACCCAGGACGATGCCCACATTTTCATGACCCAGGACCAGATGAAGGAAGAAGTCATCAAGTGCATGGCCATGTACAAGAAGATGTACGGCGTATTCGGTCTGGAATACCATGTGGAACTGTCCACCCGTCCGGAAAATTCCATGGGCAGTGATGAACTGTGGGAAATTTCCACCAACGCTCTCCGCGAAGCCATCGAAAAGACCGGTGTTCCCTACCAGATTAACGAAGGGGACGGCGCTTTCTACGGCCCGA
The DNA here is from genome assembly GCF_900538805.1 of uncultured Dialister sp. GTDB lineage: Bacteria > Bacillota > Negativicutes > Veillonellales > Dialisteraceae > Dialister. The sequence continues at coordinate 16,125 of NZ_UPZP01000026.1, read as the reverse complement.
AGCTGGATTTCCATGTACAGGACTCCCTGGGACGTACCTGGCAGTGCGGTACCATCCAGATGGATATGCAGCTGCCGGAACGGTTTGATGTAAACTATGTAGGCGAAGATGGCGAAAAGCACAGGGCTGTCATGCTGCACCGCGCAGGCTATGGCTCTCTGGAACGTTTCATCGGCATCCTCATCGAACATTTCGCCGGCGCATTCCCCACATGGATTGCTCCGGTACAGGTGAAGGTGATTCCGGTTACTGAAAATCATCTGGAATATGCAAAGTCCGTGGCAAGGACCCTTTCTGAATCCAATATCCGCGTAGAAGTGGAAGAAGCCAATGAAACCCTTGGCTACAAGATCCGCAAGGCACAGATGGAAAAGGTTCCCTACATGCTCATCGTAGGGGACAAGGAAGTGAAGTCTCACACCGTTTCTATCAGAAGCCGTAAGGACGGAGACAAGGGCTCCATGATGGTTCCCATGTTTATTGCCAATCTGATTCAGGAAATCAAGAGCAGGGAATACTGATATGCAGAGAGAATTTCAGAGCGCCGATGTGGCAAGGGCCGCCCTGCGCATGGCTTTGTCGGAAACGAGGGCGGATGAGAACGAGCTGAAGGAACAGCTGGCAGCTCAGGGCATCCGTTCCGTAGCTGTTAATTTTGGCGGCAGATTCACGGACATCCTTCCCAAGATTTTTGAATCCGCCATTGTGGCTGCCCAGAGGCAGCATGTCATTTCTGATACCCATGTAGGCGACGGCTCCGTCCTAGGCGCCATGGAATCCGCTATCGAACAGGTGAAGCTCATGGCCATCGGCATGAACGTAGGCGGGAAAATCGGTATCGCCCGCTGGAAGGAACATCTCTGCGTTGCTGTGTTCGTAGGGGTAGGGGTGCTCCATTTCAATGAAGTCACCATTGGCCTGGCCCATCGGGTTTTAAGAAATGACTTGACAGATTGAAATGTCTGTTGTATTATTAACCATGTGATTAATTGCAAGCAGAAGTCATCCGCTTCTCACCTTACAAGGCGCAGGCTACTAAGGTTTTACGTATGAACTCGGGGCGGACGCGTATGCTGTCCGCCTTTTACTTGCAATGATTTCTTTTTCGGAGGTGAAAAGAATAGGTAAAGAACTTAGTATCAATGAACAGATTCGGGCCAGAGAGGTCCGTGTAGTCAGCGATACAAACGAACAGCTGGGGATCATGACGCTCCATGAAGCAATCCGCATTGCGGAAGATAAGGGACTTGATCTCGTAGAGGTGGCGCCTAACGGCCGTCCGCCGGTATGCCGTATCATGAATTATGGAAAATACAGATACGAGCAGCAGAAACGTGATAAGGAAGCAAAGAAGAAACAGAAGGTATTCCAGATTAAGGAAGTCAAGCTTCGTCCGAACATCGAAGACCATGACTTCTTCGTCAAGCTGAAGAATGCCCAGCGTTTCCTCGGAGATGGTAACAAAGTCAAAGTGACCATTATGTTCCGCGGAAGAGAAATGAGCCATCCCGAATTGGGACAGGAAGTTCTCGATCGCTTTGCAAAAGAGCTCGGTGACTCCATTGTTCGAGAAAAGCCACCGAAATTAGAAGGGCGCAACATGACCATGGTCATCGGCCCGAAAGCATAAAAAGGAGAGACAGATATGCCGAAAATGAAAACCCGTCGCGCTGCGGCAAAACGTTTTACCGAAACAGGATCCGGTCAGTTCAAGAGAAATAAAGCCTTCAAGAGCCACATTCTCGAAAAGAAATCCCCGAAGAGAAAGAGAAACTTCAGGAAAGCAGCACTGGTTTCCAAGTCTGATTACAAACGCGTAGCAAGATTGCTTCCAAACGGCTAATAAGGAGGATTTAGAGAATGGCAAGAGTAAAAAGCGGCGTAACCGCCCATGCAAGACATAAGAAGATTCTGAAACTGGCTAAAGGTTACAGAGGTGCCCGTCATACCCAGTTCAGAAAAGCAAACGAACTGGTCATGAAGGCTCTCTACTATGCTAGAAGAGACCGCAGATCCAAGAAGAGAGAATTCCGTAAACTCTGGATCGTTCGTATCAATGCAGCTGCCCGTCAGAATGGCCTGACCTACAGCAAGCTCATCGCAGGCCTTTCCAAGGCAGGCATCGAAGTAAACCGCAAGATGCTGTCCGAACTGGCTATCAGCGATCCCGCAGGCTTCACCAAGATCTGCGAAGCAGCAAAGAACGCTTGATTGAAAGAAAACACCGTTTTCCTTTGGGACGGTGTTTTTTTATTGGGGGCACGCCTTCGGCGTGAGGGTTGACGGCCCTTCGGGCCGAAGGTTCTCAAGGGGCTAAAGTTTGACGGTCCCTGCAGGGCCGAGGGTTGTGGTGGCGCCTTTTTGGGACACGCCTTTGGCGTGAGGGTTCAGAGGGTGCAAAGGGTTCAAAAGGTTCAAAGGGGGGTGGTAGGCGGCTGCGCCGCCAATTTATATAAAACCGGTGTAGTGGGTTGGCGTACTAGTAAAACCGTACAACCGCCCTTACGGGCGAGGGAAAACCAAACAACCGCGCCTACGGCGCGAAGAAAATGCACCCCTTCTGCCGCCTGCGGCGGCGTCTCCCCCGGAGGGGGAGATTCTAGCGGTCTATGCTTTGAGCTACTTATGAAATAATTGCTTCTCGGCGGTTTATTCTGCCCCCTGAATAGGGGGAAGTCCGGCGAAGACGGATAGGGGGTAGCCGCCGCAGGCGGCTCCTTCCCGCTGACCGGTATTTATCGACATTTCTGTCATTTACGATTCTTACCGAGATTCTTCGCTGGCGCTCAGAATGACCCGTGGGGTGGGCAAGAAATCCCGTAACGTCTGCAGCGGAGCGGCATACAAAACTCATCGCCGCCAAAGGCGGCGATACCACACCCTCTGAACCCTCTGAACCCTCTGAACCCTCTGAACCTTTTGAACCTGAACCCAAGACGCAGAGCAGCTTCATGTGCGATACAATAACCCCTTCCGGCCAAAGGCCGGCCAAAGGCCGGTCAAATGCTTCCATAAAAAAATCCCCTGCGCACCATGGGTGCAGGGGAGTTTTTATTCACATGAAGTGGTCAAACCTGATTAAATGGTATGGGCGGAACCGAGGACGGCTTCAATCTTGTGCTTTACCATTTCCTTTACCGCATTTCTGGCGGGCTTCAAATAGTTTCTGGGATCGAAGTTGGAGGGATCCTTGTAGAGGGCTTCCCTGATAGCGCTTGTCATGGCCAGGCGGATGTCGGTGTCGATGTTAATCTTGCAGACCGCCATGGTGGCAGCTTTTCTCAGCATATCTTCCGGTACGCCCTTGGCGCCGAGGACTTTTCCGCCGTACTGGTTGCATTTTTCAACGAATTCGGGGATAACGGTGGATGCGCCGTGGAGGACGATGGGGTAGCCGGGAAGGAGCTTGCCCACTTTTTCCAGACGTTCATAGTCCAGGTAGGGGTCACCTTTGTACTTGTAGGCGCCGTGGCTGGTGCCGATGGCAATGGCCAGGGAATCGCAGCCGGTTCTTTCAACAAATTCAGCGGCCTGGTCGGGGTCTGTGAAAATGGCGTCCTTGGCGTCAACGCTTACCATATCTTCCACGCCTGCCAGACGGCCCAGTTCCGCTTCTACAACTACGCCTTTATCATGGGCATATTCAACAATCTCTTTAGTCACCTTCACATTTTCTTCAAAGGGATGCTTGGAGCCATCGTACATGACGGAGGAGAAACCGCCGTCAATGCAGGCTTTACAGATTTCATAGGAAGAACCGTGGTCCAGATGGAGGGCGGTGGGGATTTCCGGATAATCCTGAAGTGCAATCTTTACAAGGCCCACGATGTATTCCTGGCCTGCATAGTTGCGGGCGCCTTCGGAGGCCTGGAGAATCACCGGAGATTCCTCTTCTTTCGCAGCTTCCATAATGCCCTGGATGATTTCCATATTGTTCACATTGAAAGCACCGATGGCATAATGACCTTCATAGGCTTTCTTAAACATTTCTGTAGTTCCTACAAGCGGCATAACGATAACCTTCCTTTCAAACAGATTCATATGAAATTAATGCATGGATTTGATGCGATTATGCATGTATCTGATTTCATTATACTGAATGGGAGAAAGGATTTCCACCGGAAAATTTGAGACATTGGAGGTAAAGGCTCTATTCCCGAATGCGAGAGGGGGGGACGGCCTTTGGGCGTGAGGGTTCAGATGGTTCAAAAGGTTCACAGGGTTCAAAGGGGAAGGTGGGCGGCTCCGCCGCCAGTATAAATAAAACCTTTACAACCGGGCTTTGCCCGTGGGAAAAGAGGAAAACCGTACAACCGCCCTGCGGGCGAGGGAAATGCACCCCTATCCCCGCCTACGGCGGTACTTCCACCTAAAGGTGAAACGACTCACTACATTTTGTGCGTCGCTGGCGCTCCTTCAAAATGTGTTCGCTGTGCACCCCAGAGGGGGAAGTCTGCTCTCCACTTATTTTAGTGCTAACTTAAGTTGCTCATTGTATAGCGGCGGAAAAAGTCCTTCTGAACCCTCTGAACCCTTTGAACCTTTGGAACCCTGCGCCGCGAAGCGGCGCTCCCCGGCGCTCCTTTTAATTTTTTTATAAAAGTTCCTCTTTTTTCCCGCCGCATATGGTAAAATGATATGGTGTAATCAATATCATTCAAAGGAAGTGGAAAGTCACAGGCAGCTGTGGATTCCTGCCGGAGTAGGAGGACAGGATGGCTAAGGATTATTCTTTCGATGTGGTGTGCCGTACGGATCTGCAGGAGGCGCAGAATGCGGTGAACCAGGCGGCCCGGGAAATCGGGACGCGGTATGATTTCAAAGGAAGCAAAAGTTCCGTAACCCTGGAGGACGGACATATTACTCTCATCGGCGATGACGATTTCAAGCTTCGTCTGGTGAGGGATATTCTGAACACGAAGCTGGTGAAGCGGGGGATTTCCCTGAAGAATATTAAGGAAGGGAAGAAGGAGCCCGCTGCCGGCGGTACGGTGCGTCAGGTGCTGGAGATGCAGAACGGCATTTCTTCAGACATGGCCAAGGATATTGTGAAGCGTGTGAAGGCTTCAAAAATCAAGGTGGCCGCTAAAATCAACGGCGATGAAGTGCGGGTCAGCGGGAAGGATAAGGATGCGCTGCAGGAGTGCATCGCTTTCCTGAAGCAGCAGGACCTGCCTGCAGATTTACAGTTTGTCAATTACAGATAAAGAGATGAAGGGATTATGAAACCAGAGGAAATGATTGGCAAGGTGCTCCGCGAGGGCCATACCACCGGTGCCACGGCGGCAGGGGCCATGAAGGCGGCGGTACTTGCCATGAGAGGAGAATTTCCAAAGACCGTCACAGTCCTTTCGCCCCAGCGGCAGGAAATCGTGATTCCTGTGGACCATGCGGAGGGCAGCAGGGAGAAGGGATGCGCCACCTGCCTGAAGGATGCGGGGGATGATTTGGACTGCACCAATGGTACGCCCATTGTGGTGACGGTAGAACTAAAGAAGGAACCGGGCATGGAGCTTAGGGCCGGAAAGGGCGTGGGCATTGTCACCCGCCCTGGTCTTCAGGTGGCGGTGGGAAAGCCGGCCATCAATCCGGGGCCCCAGATTATGCTTCGGTATGTGTATGAGGAGTTTTTCAATAAGGACGACGGCATCATTGTCACCGTATCCATCCCCAAGGGGGAGGAGCTGGCAAAGCAGACGCTGAATCCATCCATCGGCGTGAAGGGCGGGATTTCTGTCCTTGGCACCACGGGCATTGTGAAGCCCATGAGCGAGGATGCCTACAAGCGTTCCCTGGCGCCACAGGTGCCGGTGGTTTGGGCATCGGGCTTCCGTACCGCCGTGCTCTGCCCTGGACGGATCGGTGAAAATGCGGCGAAAATCATGGGCATCCCGGAGGGAGCCATTATTGAGACCAGCAATTTCATCGGTTTCATGATGGAGCAGTGCATTGCCCGGGGCTTTGACAGGATGCTTCTTATCGGCCACATGGGCAAGCTGGTGAAGGTGGCATCCGGCAGTTTCCATACCTATAACAGGAACAGCGACGGCCGCATGGAAACCATGGCAGCCTATGCCGCCATGAACGGTGCGTCCCCGGCGGTGGTGAAGGAAATCATGGACTGCAATACCACCGACGGTGCCGCCATCATCATCCATCGGGAGCATCTGGACATGGTGTATGGCCAGATGGCGGAAAGGGCCCAGGTGCGGTCGGAGCGCTACATTTTCGGGAAATCGAAGGTGGGCGTCATTTTTGCCGCTATGGACGGCACCGTCCAGGCCATGAGCAGTCATGCAAAGGAGATTCTAGAGGAAAACAAATGGATCATACATTAATCGTAGCAGGCATCGGGCCGGGGGGAAGGGACTACATCCTTCCTAAAGCCCTTGATGCCATTGAAAAGGCCCGTTACCTTGTCGGCGGGAGAAGGGCGCTTCATGACTATGCGAAGGAGGGGCAGGAGACCTATCCCATTACAGGAAAGCTCTCCCTTCTTGCAGACTGGCTTACGGAAAAGCTTGCCCTTGGCGATGTGGTGGTCATGGTGAGCGGGGACCCCGGTTTCTACAGCCTTCTTCCATGGCTGAAGAAAAGGTTTCCCGGAAATCCGGTGAAGGTAATTCCCGGTATTTCTTCCGTGCAGGCCGCATTCTGTCTGATTTCCGAACCCTGGCAGGGAGCGAAATGGCTTTCCTTCCACGGCAGGGTGCCGGAAGCGAAGGATACGGCCTATGAAAAGGGTAGGAAGCTGGCATTTCTGACGGACGGGGAACATAATCCCGCCTACATTGCCGGTTATCTTATAGAGCAGGGGTGGCCGAAGGAAACGAGGGCCGCTGCCTGTGAGCATATTTCCTATGAGAACCAGCAGATTTCAGAGTCCACTCTGGAAGGTATGGTTTCTCTCGAGGGTTTTGGTGAATCAGTGATGGTGGTGATAGGCTAAGATGCAGAGATTTGGTATACGTGATGAGGAGTTCATTCGGGGAAAGGTACCGATGACGAAGGCGGAAATCCGCGCCATGGTTATGGTGAAGGCGGGTATCCGTCCCACGGATAAGGTGGCGGACATCGGTGCAGGCACGGGATCCATTTCCATCGAAGCGGCCCTGGCGGCTTCTAAGGGGGATGTGTATTCCATTGAAAGAAATCCGGAAGGCATTCGGCTGATTGAGGAAAACGCCGAAAAATTCGGATTGAAGAACATCCATACCATCAAAGGAACGGCGCCGGAGGCCATGGACGGCCTTCCGCCTCTTGATGTGGTGATTATCGGCGGGTCCAGCGGCAATATGCACGCCATCCTTGACAGGGCAGAGGAGCTTCTGCCAAAGGGGGGCCGCATGGTGCTCACCGCCGTGACTGCGGAAACTACGGGCGAAGTGGTGCGGGAATTTGAAGGCCGCCCCTTTACTTTGGAAGGTTTCCAGATGCAGATTAACAGGCTCAGGAAATTGGGAAGGCATCATCTTTATGATCCCCTGAGTCCTGTATTCATATTTACTGCAGAAAAAATTTGAGGAGGTTTTTATGGCAAAATTATATTTCATCGGTGCAGGCCCGGGAGATCCGGAACTGATTACCCTCAAGGGAAAGCGTCTCATCAGCGAGGCGGATGTCATCATTTATGCCGGTTCCCTGGTGAATCCGGAAATCCTGAAGTTCGGCAAAGAAGGCGCCGCCATTTATAACAGCGCCACCATGAACCTGGACGAAGTGCTGAAGGTGGAAATTGAAGCACTGAAGGCAGGCCAGATGGTGGCCCGTGTACATACCGGGGACCCCGCTATTTATGGCGCCATCCAGGAACAGATGGACGGACTCCGGGCTGCAGGCATTCCGGATGAGGATTTCGAAGTGGTGCCGGGGGTAAGTTCCTTCCTGGCCACCGCCGCTGCCCTGAAGCAGGAATACACACTGCCCGGCATTTCCCAGACCGTCATCATTACCCGCATGGAAGGAAGAACTCCGGTGCCGCCAAAGGAAAAGCTGTCTCTTCTGGCAGCCCACCAGGCCACCATGTGCATTTTCCTTTCCGTCCATGCCATTGAAAAGGTGATGGAAACCCTGAAAGAAGGAGGCTATCCGGGAGACACACCGGTGGCTATCGTGGCAAGGGCCACCTGGCCGGACCAGCGGATTTTCCGCGGCACCATCGATACCATTGCAGATATTCTGCACAAGGCCGGCGTGGTGCGCCAGGCCATGATTGTGGTAGGCAGGGTGCTGGATACGGACTATGACCTGTCCAAACTTTACGACAGCAAATTTACCACCATGTTCCGCAAAGGAACCGACGAAAAATGAAGTACGCAGTGATTTCAGTCTCCCGGGAAGGGGCCATGCTTGGCGCCCGCGTAAAAGCAGGGATTTCCGGAGAGGGAACGCTGTATGAAAGAAAGGGCTCCGAAAGCGGGGAGAAGGCTGAATATTTCAACCGCACCCTGGCATTGACGTCGGATATTTTCACAAAGTACGAAGGCCTCCTCTTTATTATGGCCTCCGGCATTGCGGTAAGGGCGGTGGCTCCCCATGTGGTGAGCAAGGCCTCGGACCCGGCGGTGCTGGTGATGGATGAATGCGGCAAACACTGTATTTCCCTCCTTTCCGGCCATCTGGGCGGTGCTAATGCCTGGGCCCGGGAGGTGGCAGTTGCGGTGGGGGCGGACCCCGTCATTACCACCGCCACCGACGTCCATGAAAGAAGGGCGCCCGACGATGTGGCAAGGGAGCTCATGATGCGGGTGGAGCCCTTGGGGGCATTAAAGCCGGTGAACAGCTTCATTGCAGAGGGGAAAAAGGTGTCCTGGTTCCTTGACATGGAAACGGATGAGGCAGGCTCCATTGGAAAACGCCTCTCTGAAAAAGGGATTTTCTTCCTGCCGCTGTCAGACCTTCCAAAGGAGGAGTTTGACGGCTGCGTCATTATATCCAACGAAAAAGTGCATGTGGATAAGCCTTTTGTGAAACTTATACCAAAAAATCTGTACGTCGGAATAGGCTGCAAACGGGGGACGCCGGAAGCGCTCATTGAAGATGCCTTCCAAAAGGCTCTTCTTGCGGCCCATGCCTTTCCATACCAGGTGGCATCCCTGGCCAGTGTAGATGCCAAGGCCGACGAAAAGGGCCTTCTTGACTTTGCTTTACACCATCATCTTCCTATCCACTTCTATAAGGCAGAGGAACTTAGGAAAGTGGCGGAGGAGTATGGTTTACCGATTTCAAAATTTGTAGAAAACACGATAGGAGTGGGGAACGTATGTCAATCAGCAGCGTTAATGGAATCAATGAAGGGAAAAACGCTTCTGCCGAAAACGAAGTTTGCAAGTGCCACGGTGGCCATTGCCCTGGGATTATCCGGGTCATCGGCATTGGACCGGGACATGAAGAAGAAATGACGCCCAAAGCCGTGAAGGCTTTGAATGATTCAGATATTATTGTAGGCTACAACACCTACATCGCCCTGGTGAGAAACCTCATCGGTGATAAAGAAGTGGTAGGAAACGGTATGCGCCAGGAAGTGGACCGCTGCCAGAAGGCGGTAGACCTGGCTGTAGAAGGCCACAGGGTGGCTGTGATTTCCTCCGGCGACCCCGGCGTCTATGGCATGGCAGGTCTGGTGCTGGAACTGGTGCAGAAGGTGGAGAAAGACAAGCGCCCTGCCTGTGAAATCATTCCGGGCCTCACCGCTGCCAACACCGCCGCTGCTGCATTGGGAGCACCTCTCATGCATGACTATGCGGTTATCAGCCTTTCCGACCTCATGACTCCCTGGGATCTCATTAAAAAGAGAGCCCGCCTGGCGGCAGAAGGGGATTTCGTCATGGCCATTTACAATCCCAAGAGCCGGGGCCGTGCCACCTATCTGGACCAGATCCGTGACATTGTGCTTGAGTTCCGCAAGCCCGAAACACCGGTGGGCATTGTCAGAAAGGCCGGTCGTCCCGGTATGACCACCACCGTGACCACTCTGGAAAAGCTGCCGGAGGCGGATGTGGACATGCAGTCCACCGTCATCATCGGCAACAGCAACACCTATGTGGCTGACGGCATCATGATTACGCCAAGGGGGTACAAGGTTTGATCTGGATTATTTCCGGCACACAGGATGGAAGGGAAATCGGCGCCGAACTGGCGGATCGCGAAATGGCAAAGCCCGCTGAAAGCCGCCGTGAAATCCTCATGACCGTGGTGAGCCAGTACGGCAAGGTGCTGGCCGCCCATGAGGGCCTGGACATCGAAGTGGGCCGTTTCAAAAAAGAAGACATGGTTCGCGTCATCCGGGAAAAAGGGGTGACCCTTATCCTTGACGCCAGCCATCCCTACGCCGCCATCGTTTCCGAAACTGCCCTGGCGGCCTGCAGAGAAACGGGCATCCACTACGTGCGCTACGAAAGGGCGGAAATTCCGCTTCCCGACTATGATAAGCTCTATCATGCAAAGGATGAATTCGAAGCGGCTAAACTGGCAGGAAGCCTGGGAAAGAGCATTCTTCTCACCACCGGCTCCAAGACCCTTCCCGTATTCGTCCATGAACCGGCCCTTCAGGATAAGACCATCTGGGCCAGGGTACTTCCCGTTTCCAATGTCATTAAAATGTGTGAAGATCTGGGCATGCGGGCCAAGAACATCCTGGCCATTCAGGGACCCTTTTCCTATGAAATGAACCTGGCCATGATTCATGATTACCACTGCGACGTCATGGTCACCAAGAACAGCGGCCTCATTGGCGGAAGTGACACTAAGCTGAAGGCCGCCATGGACAGCGGTATTTCCGTCATCGTCATCGATAAACCTAAAGCAGATTTGAAAGGCGTCCCGGTCTTTGATACCACCGCAGGCGTCCTGAAATATATGGAGGAACATTATGGATTTCATCAAAAACCCGAGAGCCATTGAAGAAAAGAGCATGGATCTTATTGATCCCTTTATCAGCGACATCGACCTCACTCCCGAAGAAGTGACAGTGTATTCTCGCATGATTCATGCCTCCGGCGACGTGGACTACGGCCACCTCATCCGCACCAGCGAAGGTGCCGTGGAAGCAGGCATCAAAGCCCTCGCCGGCGGCTGCAACATCTACTGCGACGTGAATATGGTAAAGGCAGGCATCAATAAAAGAGCCCTGGCTGCCCTTGGCGGCGAAGTGTTCTGCCGCGTGGCAGATCCGGAGATTGCCAGGATTGCCAAAGAAAAGAACATTGCCCGCTCCATGGCAGCCATGAACTCTTTCGGCACCGAACTGAACGGCTCCATCATCGCCGTAGGCAATGCGCCCACCGCTTTGTATGAAGCTATCCGCATGGTAGAAGAAGACGGCATCCGCCCGGCCCTCATCATCGGCATTCCTGTAGGCTTCGTAGGTGCCGCCGATTCCAAGGAACAGCTGGTCCGTCGTGCTCCCTGCCCCTACATCACTGTGAGAGGCACAAAAGGCGGCAGCTCCATCGTAGCCTCCTGCGTAAACGCACTCATGTACAACCTGGTGAAAAGGGATAATATGCTTTACGTGCAGGGAAAGAAATGAGACACCCCCAAAGGGGTCAAAACTCTTGTATTAATATCAGAAGATGATATAATTAAATAGTACTGATATTTTGATGTTATTCCATTAAGGAAGCAGTGAGCGGTTCAAAGAATCAGCACTGCTTCCTTTTTCATGTTTTCTCTTTTATGAAGGAGTGGGTGTATGGAAGGGAAAAGGAACGAAACAGGGAAGAGCAGGGGCCTTCGCATTTTTATTATCCTCATCTTTGCCGCCTTTACTGTATTTGCCATGGTGGCAAGCCTCATATTCGGTTCGGCGGATATTTCATTTTCCACCATTATGCATACCCTTTTGGGGAATGTGGAAACCACCGATGAAATGGTAATCTGGAATATCCGGTTCCCTCGAAATATCGTAGGTGCCCTGGTGGGAGCCAATCTGGCTGTGTCCGGTGCCATTCTGCAGGCAGTGATGAAGAATCCTCTGGCGGACCCGGGAATCGTGGGCGTTTCCAGCGGCGCCGGCTTGGCAGGGGTGATCATGCTGATTTTCATGCCTGAAGCATCTCTCCTTCTGACACCGGTGGCCTTTGTGGGAGCCATGCTGTCGGCTGCCGCTGTGTATGCCCTGGCATGGAAGAACGGCATTCGTCCCAGCCGCATTATCCTGGCCGGCGTGGCAGTGAGTGCTTTCCTGGGAAGCGGTATTTCCGCACTTCTCGTTTTTTACTCCGATAAAGTGCAGGGTGCCCTCCTGTGGATGGTGGGCGGACTTTCCGCCAGAAGCTGGCCCCAGGTGGAAGCTCTCTTTCCTTACACCGTCCTCGGCCTGGTACTGGCTCTGGCAGGCTGCAAAGCGTTGACCATACTGAGCCTTGGCGATGAAACAGCCCGGGGCCTGGGGGTGCCGGTGGAAAAGGTGCGCTTCTCCATGACCGCCGTGGCCGCTCTCCTTGCCGCCGGTGCTGTCAGCATAGCCGGGCTCATCGGCTTTGTAGGTCTGGTGGTGCCCCACATTGTACGGCTCATCATCGGCACGGACTACAAGTACGTGGTGCCGGGCTCCGCCATTCTGGGGGCCGGGGTCCTTGTGTTCTGCGACACCCTGGGACGGGTGCTCTTTTCGCCTATTGAAATCCCTGCGGGGATTATTATGGCTTTCCTGGGCGCGCCCTTCTTCCTGTATCTGTTAAGGAGGAGCGCATGATGAATACGAACGATATTGCCATCAAAATTTCCGACATTCACGTTTCCTTCGGAGACCATCACGTTCTCCGCGGCGCCAGCGGCGTCATTAAAAAAGGGAGCATTGTTACCTTCCTTGGAAGGAACGGCTGCGGCAAATCCACCCTTTTGAAAACGGTGACTGGAAATCTGAAGCCCCAGAAAGGGTCCATTGAAATCGCAGGGCGGCCGCTCTCTTCCTACAGCACCAACGAAATGGCCCGGGTGGTGGCCTTCCTGCCCCAGTTCCACGAGGTGCCCAAAGATATGACCGCCGAAGAACTGGTTTCCTGCGGCCGCTATCCCTATCAGCACTGGTGGAGCGGCGTTTCTACTAAAGACAGGGAAGTGGTGGCGGAGGTGATGGAGAAAACAAATACCATCCATCTCAAGGACCGTCTCGCAGCCAGCCTGTCCGGCGGTGAAAGGCAGAGGGTGTGGATTGCCATGGCCCTGGCGCAGGAGCCGAAGATCCTGATTCTCGACGAACCTACCACCTATCTGGATATCTGCCACCAGCTGGAAGTGATGGAACTGGTGTCTAAACTGAACAGGGAAGAAAACCTTACGGTGGTCATGGTGCTCCATGAAATCAACCAGGCCGTCCGCTACTCCACGGATCTTCTGGTTCTCGAAAATGGCGTTATAGAGCGCCACGGCCCGCCTATGGAAGTCATGACCCACGAAGCCATCGCAGAAGTTTTCGATGTGGATGCGGACGTGGAAATGAGAAAAGGAAGACCCATGATATGCATTAACGGTCTGCTGGATAAATAAAGGGACACGCCTGGGACACGCCCTTTCGGGCGTGAGGGGTCAGAACCTTCGGGGCGAAAGGCCCGTCAAACTTCAGGACTTTCAGGCACGCCTTGAATCCTTTCCTAAAAAATTTTTCCACTAAAAAAAGATACCCTTTGGCGGGGTATCTTTTTTTATTTATTCTCCATAAGCCAGTTTATAGAGTTTTTCCATGGCTTCCGGCGTGCGAATGCCGGGGTTCATGAGGAAGAGGTCCGGTTCCAGGAAGTAGACGTGCTTGTTCTGCACTGCCTTCAGGTGGGCCCAGGAGGGGTTGTTTCTCATGGATTCATCCAGCTTTTTGTTGATTTCATCCTGCCTGCCCATGGTGACAATGAAGATGGTGTCGGGGTCATCGGCAGAGAGCTGTTCCAGGGAGTAGGGGACAGTTTTGCTGTCCAGTTTGATGTCCTTATGGCTGGTGATGACATTGTCCATCTTCAGCATTTCCACCATGGAGGCGCAGATGGATTTCGGCGTTTCTGCGGTTACATCCTTGCCGGTGGCGCGTAGGACTGCTACTTTGGCCGGCGTTTTAGCAGCGGCTTTATCTTCCACTGCCTTTATACCTTCTTCATAGGTTTTGACCACATTATCCGCTTTAGCCTGCTGGTCATAAATCTGGCCCATGAATTTCAGGAGGGGCACATTATCGTTGATGCCGTCGTATTGGATAAGGAGGTAGGGGATTTTATTGCTCTTTAAGAGGGATTCCAGCTTGGAGTTCTGGTTCTTTTCTCCCAGCACCAAGTCCGGCTTCATGCCCACCAGGGTTTCCATGTTAATGTTCTGTACGTGGCCCAGGGTGGGGAGGGATTTGGCCTCTTCCGGAATGGGGCTTGAGGTTTCCGGCCTTGCCACGGAGGTGCCGCCTACGGCGTAGGCCATGTTGATGAGGGGGGCAGAGAGTTCTACCACCCGCTTCGGCGCTGCCTTCATGGTGATGGTCTGGTCCTTGTAGGTGTAGGTGACATTTCCATTTCCGCCGTCGGACTTGGTGCTTCCGCAGGCGGTGAGGGCAAGGCAGAGGGCGGCAGCCGCTGCTGCTGCTAAAAATTTCTTCATTCGGTTCTCCTTTATTTCATAAAGATGAAATAAACCCCTTCGCCGAGATGACGGAGGGGTCTTTTTTCATGCAGAGACAAATCATCTCTTACATATCATACCACAAATTATTTCTGCAGTGCTGCCAGTGCTTCGTCTGCGCGCTGTACGTAAATGCTGCGGACATTAGCGTTTTCACCAAGGCCATGGATGTAGGTGGAAACTTTGAAGCCCTGAGCTTCCAGCTGGCTCTTGTGGGAGTCCGGATCAGAACCGGCCATATCGTTGTTTGCATGGTCGCCTGCAACCATCATGATAGGCATAAGGGTTACATGGGTGTAGCCGCCTGCTTTCAGCTTCGGAATGACGTCTTCCAGGTTCGGACGGCCTTCAACGGAGTATACGAATACGTTGTTCATGCCCAGCTGATGGAGTCTGTCCTGGATGACGCTGTAGTAAGCGTTGCCGGGATGGGGAGTGCCATGAGCCATGATGAGGGTAGCATCATGAGCGCCCATCTTCGGGAACTGGGAGGAGAGAGCTTTCAGGAAATCAACAACCTGGTCCGGTTCACCTTCGGTGCCCTGGAAGTACATGAGTGGGGTAGCCAGAGAAATCTTCTTGAAGTTCGGAGCCTGCATCTTGGTTACGATGGAATCATAGCTGTATTCCATGCCGGGAATTACATCCAAGGAAACTACAGCTACCCGGGTGTAGCCGTCTGCTTTCAGTTTAGCGAAAGCTTCTTCCGGGGTCATCTTTGTGATGCCTTCCTTAGCTTTTACGCGGTCGATGATGATGTGGGAGGTATATGCTTCATATACCGGTACGTTCGGGTTTGCTTCCTGAATGGCTTTTTCTACGGCATCAATGGTCTTATGACGGGTATCAGTAAAGGTGGTGCCGAAGGTCATAACCAGAATCGCATCTTTATTCGGTGCATTTTTCATAGCCGGATTTTCATGGGTCCATACACCTACGGTGGAAGCTTCGCGGAGAGCCGGGGTTACGTCCTTAACCTCCGGGTTCAGTTCATAGGCATTGACGGACATGCCCATTCCCATAACGCAGAGAGCTGCCATAGATGCAGTTAAAATACTTTTGATACTTTTTTTCATGAAAAATCACTCCTTTGAAAATTTCCTAGATACCAGGTTTCTGTACAGCTCAGATCGAACATACAAGATGTTTCCCAAGTACTCGTACATTCATCGGGGTCTGTACTTTACATGACTTAAGTTTAGTACAACATTATTGTAAAGTCAATGTGTTTTTTGATATTTTCTAATTTTTAAAGGGGAAACGTTAAGATAGTGAGGGACGATTTTTAAAAGAGATGAATCGGAGGTTAGGAAATGGGGCACTTTGGATACGCCTTTTTGGGCGTGAGGGTTCAAAAGGTGAAGAAGGTTCAGAGGGGGAGAGGCGGCTTTTAACTCATTGAAGGCGCCAGTTTCTATAAAACCTTTACAACCGGGCTTCGCCCGATGGAAAACAGGCCAACCGCCCTTGCGGGCGTGGAAATGCACCCCTTCTGCCGCCTGCGGCGGCGTCTCCCCCGGAGGGGGA
>NZ_UPZP01000025.1 GCF_900538805.1 uncultured Dialister sp. | reverse complement strand
TGGTAAGCTGGGGAAACACGTAACATTAGGCTCCTTCCTCAGGAAGGAGGCTTTTACACTTCGTCATGCAGCATTGGAGAAACAAAGGTAAATCCCATAATGCCTTGTTTCCCCTTGAGGGGAACGCTGCGCAGCAGCAAAGGGTGTACGAGGTCACAAGTCGGAATGATACTCAATGCTGAACTGACCGCCAAACGGCGGCCTTCCCGCCGACTGGTATTTACTGACGGTTTTGTTACTTGGGCTTCTTACCGAGATCCTTCGCTATCGCTCAGGATGGTCGGTCGGCCAAATAAAAGGAAGGTTCTTTAATGTGCAGGCTAAGGGCCAACTTTGGCCGACTCGCGCATTCTATGCAGAATGCGCGCAATGTCCGGCGGGAATGTAAGAACGTAACGCAGGCTCCTTCCTGGGGAAGGAGCTGGGCGAAGCCCTGAGGATAGGTCCGATAAATTCTTAGCAAAGACCTGACGCCCCTATCCTCCGACGCCTAACGGAGCCCCCTTCCTGTGGAAGGGGGCTCTGGCTGTTCGTCATGCAGCACTGGAGACACAAAGGCCAGTCCCGTAACGCTGACTTCATGCTCATCGCCCGCAGGGCGTTACCACCCCCTTTTGAACCCTCTGAACCCTTTGAACCCTTTGAACCTTTGGTACATCCCCATTTCACCTTGCCATCGTCATTCTCATTTGCTAAAATAAAAGCTACGGGTTTTACTTACATTTGACAATGATATCCGTGTATATATTATTATTTCAAGGTAGTTTGCAGCAGGAGGAAAAATGGCAGATTTAACAGCCCTGATTCTGGCTGCCGGACAGGGGACCCGCATGAAGTCCGCTTTGCCGAAGGTTCTGCACCGTGTGTGCGGTGTGCCTATGGTGAAGCAGGTGATCCGGGTGGTACGGCAGGCCGGTTTTGCAAAGTGTGTGGTGATTACAGGATTTAAGGAAGAGCTGGTGCGCAAGGACCTTGCCGGAGAGGATGTGGATTTCGTCCACCAGGCGGAGCAGCTTGGCACGGGTCATGCGGTGATGCAGGGGGCTCCTCTTTTGACGGACCGGGAGGGGTATGTGCTTGTGATCTGCGGCGACACCCCTCTTCTTCGGAGTGAAACGATTTCATCCCTGGCGGAAACCTGCCGGAAGGAAAATGCTTCGGCAGCGGTATTGACGGCGATGCTGGACAATCCCTTCGGCTATGGCCGGGTGCTTCGGGATGAGAAGGGACAGATGACGTCCATTGTGGAGCAGAAGGACGGCACGCCGGAGGAGCTGGCGGTGCATGAAATCAACACAGGTACCTATGTGTTCAAGGCAGGTCCTCTCCTGGACGCGTTGAAGAAAATCGACAATAAGAACGCCCAGGGCGAATATTATCTGACCGACGTATTTGAAATCATGATCCGCGAAGGACAGAAGGTGATTCCGGTGGCGGCAGAGGATGCGGATGAGACCATGGGTGTCAATTCCAGAATCCAGCTGGCAGCGGCTGACCGGGTGCTCCGCCTCCGTAAGGCAGAGGAGCTCATGGCGAAGGGTGTTTCCATTATTAATCCGGAAAATACCTATGTGGAGCAGGATGTGGAGGTTGGACAGGATACAGTTCTTTATCCCGGCACCATTCTTGAAGGAAAGACGGTGATTGGGAAAAACTGCGTCATCGGCCCCGATACCCAGCTCACCGATGTAACTGTGGGAGAGGGCACGCACCTCAACCGGGTATACGCCCATGAATGCACCATCGGGAATTTTGATGAAATCGGACCTTTCGTCCATCTCCGCCCGAATACGGTGCTTCATGACCACATTAAAATCGGCAATTTCGTAGAAGTGAAGAATTCCACCGTCGATGACGGCACCAAGCTGCCTCACCTGATTTACTGCGGTGATTCGGATCTGGGAAAAAATGTGAATTTCGGCTGCGGCACGGTGACCGTCAATTTCGACGGAAAGGAAAAGCACCGCTGCCAAGTGGACGACCATGCCTTCATCGGCTGCAATACGAACCTGGTAGCGCCGGTGCATGTGGGCGAAAGGGCTTTCACCGCCGCCGGCTCCACCATTACCAAGGATGTGCCTGCGAAAGCGCTGTCTGTAGCAAGGGCCCGCCAGACGAATATTGAGGGCTGGGTGAAGGAAGACACCTATAAGGATTGATTTCCTTGTAAAATCTTATTTTTCACTGTTAATTTACCGGCAAACTGGTATATAATAAAAACATAGGAATAGTGGATGATGGGATCGTATCCACAGACCATGGAAAAACTTTTTACACTTTCACATTGGAAGGAAAGGGAGAGGCAGCAAAATGGACATGGAAGACACTTCTAAACTGAAGATTTTTACAGGAACAGCACACCCGGCACTGGCCAAGGAGATTTCCGACTACATCGGCGTGCCGCTGGGAAAGGCTATCTGCGGACGTTTCAACAATGGCGAAATTCAGGTCATGATTAACGAAAGTGTCCGCGGCAAGGACTGCTTCATCATCCAGCCTACCGGAGCACCGGTGAACGATAACCTCATGGAAATGCTTATCATGGTGGACGCACTGAAGAGAGCTTCCGCCCGTCACATTACGGTGGTGGTACCATACTACGGCTATGCCCGTCAGGACAGAAAGACCAGAGGCCGTGAACCAATCAGTGCTAAGCTGGTGGCAGACCTCATGTCCACCGCCGGTGTCACCCGCGTGGTGACCATGGACCTCCATGCAGGCCAGATTCAGGGCTTCTTTGACGTACCGGTGGATCACCTCATGTCTGCATCCCTTCTGGCGGACTATGTGAAATCCAAGAACCTGGAAAACCTTACCATCGTTTCTCCGGACCTTGGCGGTGTGACCCGTGCCCGCGAACTGGCCGACAGAGTGGGTGCGCCCATTGCCATCATTGAAAAACGCCGTCCGGAACCGGGCGTGGCCAAAGTCATGAATATCATCGGCGATGTAAAAGACAGAAACTGCTTCATCGTAGACGACATCGTAGATACCGCCGGCTCCCTCTGCGAAGGTGCGAAAGCCCTTGCTGAATACGGCGCAAGAGGCGTGTATGCTGCCGTATGCCATCCCGTACTGACCGACCCGGCTACCGAAAGGATTAAGAATTCCAATATTAAGGAACTGATTGTTACCAATTCCCTGCCTATCCCGAAAGAAAAAATCCAGGACAAGCTTACTGTCCTCTCCATCGCTCCGCTCCTTGGCGAAGCTATCCTCCGTATTTTCCACGATGCTTCCGTAAGCCAGCTCTTCGATAAATAATGAAGATTATTGCAGGACTTGGAAATCCGGGAAAAGAGTATGAGCACACCCGTCACAACATGGGCTTTGACGTCATCGACGAACTGGCCCGCCGCTGGAAGGTGACCCTCTGGAAGGAGGACATGAAGGCGGAAATCGGACAGTCCGTGGTGAACGGGGAAAAGGTGCTCCTGGTGAAACCACTCACCTATATGAACAACAGCGGAGAAGCGGTAGGGGCCATTGCCCGCTACTACAAGGTGGACCTGGATGATATCTATATCATCTGCGACGACCTGGACCTTCCGCCGGGAAAGACAAGAATCCGTAAAAAGGGCGCCTCCGGCGGCCATAACGGCATCAAATCCCTCATCGCCCATTTGGGCAGTGAAAATTTCAACCGTTTCCGCATCGGCGTAGGCCATCCCAAAGACGGACACACAGTGGTGGAACACGTACTCAGCCGTCCCTACGGAGAAGATATCCAAAAAATTGAAGACGCAAAGATTCACACCGCCGACTCTATTGAAGCGGCACTGAAATATGGCGTGGACCATGCCATGAACGCCTTCAACCCCAAAAGAAAAGGATAACGTATGAATCAAAGGCAGTTTCTACATAGGAAACTGCCTTTTTTATGGAAGGAGACTATATGAAAGGAACCCTCATCGTACTGGAAGGCATCGACGGAAGCGGAAAGGAAACCCAGGCATCCCTTCTGGAAAAGAAATTGAAAGAAAAGGGCAGAGAAGTCATGCATATTTCTTTCCCCGACTACAAAAGCCCTTCGTCTGCCCTGGTAAAAATGTACCTTAAAGGAGATTTTGGTAAAAACCCGGAAGACGTAAACCCCTACGCCGCCTCCCTCTTCTACGCGGTGGACCGCTTTGCGTCGTACCGCATGAAATGGAAGGATTTCTATCAAAAGGGAGGCATCATCATTGCCGACCGCTACACCACCAGTAACATGGTACACCAGATGACCAAGTACGAAGACAAGAAGGCGAGGAAAGATTTCCTCTCCTGGCTGGAAAAAACGGAATATGAGGAACTGGAGCTGCCAGTGCCGGATCTGGTTATCCTCCTCGACATTCCCCTTGGAGTTTCGGAAAATCTGGTAAAAGAAAGGGCCCGGCAGGGGGGCTCCATGGATATCCACGAGCAGCACCTGGACTACCTTAGAAAATGTCATGATGCCTATCAGGAACTGGTGAATCTCTACGGCTGGAAACGGATTCCCTGCACAGAAGAAGGAAAACTTCGGACCATAGAGGACATCGGGGAAGATGTGGAAAAGGCAGCGGCGGAAGTGATGTGAGGCACGCCCTGCGGGCGTAGGGTTCAGAGGGTTCAAAAGGTGCAGAAGGTTCAAAGGGTGGTGGTAGGCGCCTTTTAATTTATAGAAGGCGCCGGAGTTTTATACTCAGTACCACCTTTTGGCAGACTGGGGTTTAACGTCCAGTTGTCTTAAGGCCTCAAGTACTAAGATTCTTCACTTTTTTAGAAAGATGAGTCGAGGTGGGAAGGCGATTCCGTAACGCTGGCTATAAAACTTCATCATCGCCGTCAGGCGATATCATCCCCTTTGAACCTTCTGAACCTTTTTGCCATGCCCCTTGAGCGAAGCGAACACAACCCTTCTATACAACCGGCGGGCCCTATGGGCCCGTCCCCCTTTTTGTGCCTGATGGCACCACCTTTCCCCGCAGGCGGTGGCACAATGGCCCTTGTCTTTCCTGCGCAATCTGTTATAATAATAAAGAATTTTGAATCTCTTCAGGGCGGGGTGCAAGTCCCCACCGGTGGTACAGCCCACGAACCTTTTTGCAAGGTAGGTCTGGTGAAATTCCAGAGCCGACGGTATAGTCCGGATGAAAGAAGAGTGGATATGGTTATGTCATCCACCTCCCTGGAAGAAAGGAAGGTGGATTTTTTGCGTATCGATGAAGATAGAAAATTTATGGCCCGGGCGCTGGAGCTGGCTGTCCGCGGCATGGGCCATGCCAGACCGAACCCCATGGTGGGCGCGGTGATTGTCAAGGACGGACGGATTATCGGGGAAGGCTGGCATGAAAGGTTTGGCGGCCCCCATGCAGAGGTGAATGCCTTTGCCCACTGCACCGAGGACCCCGCCGGAGCTACGCTCTATGTGACGCTGGAGCCCTGCAGTCATTACGGGAAGACGCCGCCCTGCGCGGACCTCATTATTGAAAAGGACATCGACCGGGTGGTGACGGCCATGGTGGACCCGAATCCCCTGGTTTCCGGCAAGGGCATCCGCCGCCTTCGGGATGCAGGCATTTTTGTCACCGTCGGCGTCATGGAGAAGGAAGCACGAAAGCTGAATGAGGTGTTCCTGAAATATGTGACGGAGCACAAGCCCTTTGTGCTGTATAAAGCGGCCATGTCCCTGGACGGGAAGACGGCCTGCCATACAGGAGATTCCAAGTGGATTTCATCGGAAGATTCCAGAGAGGAGGTTCATGTGCTCCGTGGCTGCTATAAAGGCATCATGGTGGGCGCCGGTACGGTGATTGCCGATAACCCCCTTCTTACGGCCCGTACGGAAGGCCTCGATGATCCGGTCAGGATTATTGTGGATGGAAATCTGTCGGTGCCTTTGAAGGCCAAAGTGTTCCAGGAGGAGGGAGATGTGATTGTCCTCACCACCACCTCTTCCGATGAAAAGAAGCGTGAAGAGCTTACCAAACTGGGCGTGGATATCATCATGACCGACGGCGATGAAAAGGGGAAGGTGGACCTTGATTCCGCTATGACTGGACTTGCCTTAAAGGGCATCGACGGTATTCTCCTGGAAGGCGGCGCCACCCTGGCATCTTCTGCCTTTGAAGCAGGCATAGTGGACAAGGTACGCATTTATGCAGCGCCGAAAATCATCGGCGGCGTGAACGCACCGGGCCTTATTGGTGGAGATGGCGCTTCGTCCATGAAAGAAGCGGTGAAACTGAAGGATTTGTCCACCGAAACCTGCGGAGGCGACCTGGTGATTGAAGCTTACGTGGACAAGGGAAAAAAGGACGCCGCCGACGAAAGGATTGACAGGCTGGAGGAAGAAGTAAAGGAAGGACCGGAGGCGGAGAAAGAAGCGCCCGCCGGTGATGGAAAGTAGCATGTTTACAGGAATTGTAGAAGAAATCGGCCACATCCATCATATTTCAAAAACGAGCCGTGCGGAAAAACTGGTGATTTCCTGTGAGAAGGTGCTGGAAGGAACAAAAATCGGAGACAGCATCGCCGTAAACGGTACCTGCCTGACGGTGACCGCCATGGATGGCACTTCCTTTTCTGCCGACGTGACGCCGGAAACCATGAGGCGCACCGCCTTTTCCCTTTTCCGCCCCGGCACGCCGGTGAATCTGGAAAGGGCGCTCCGCCTCGGAGACCGTCTGGGCGGCCACATCATGATGGGCCATGTGGACGGAACGGGCCGCATCCTTTCCATGAAAAAGGATGACAATGCAGTGAATATTTCTATTTCCACTGACCGGAAATGGATGCGCTATATCATAGAAAAGGGGTCCGTTGCGGTGGATGGTATCAGCCTCACCGTGGCGGGAAGAACGGAGAAATCTTTTTCCATTGCCCTCATACCCCATACGGGCAGTGAAACGGCTCTCCTTTTGAAACACCCGGGAGACCTGGTGAATCTGGAATGTGATTATCTGGGGAAATATGTGGAGCAGCTCCTGAAAGAAGGCCCGACAGAAGGTCTCACCATGGGCATGCTGGAAACTTTGGGGCATGGAGGACATTATGGATTATAAATTTGACAGTATTGAAGAAATTATAGAAGAAATCAGGAAAGGGCACATCGTCATCATGCAGGATGCCGAATCCCGTGAAAATGAGGGGGATTACATCTGCGCCGCTGAATTTGCCACGCCGGAAAATGTAAACCGCATGGCGTCGGAGGCCAAAGGGGTCATCTGCATGCCCATGTCCGAAGAAATGGCGGATTCCCTCTACCTGGGGCCCATGATTCGCCACAACACGGACAACCATCACACCGCTTTCCTGGAGTCCATTGATTACAAGGATTCCGGCACCGGTGTTTCCGCTGCGGCCCGTTCCATGACGGCCCTGGAAGCGGTGAAGGACGGCGCCAGACCGGAAGATTTCAGACGGCCCGGCCATCTTTTCCCGCTGAAAGCAAAGAAATGGGGCGTGCTGGAACGGCAGGGCCATACGGAAGCCACCGTAGACCTGGCCCGTCTGGCAGGCTTGAAGCCCGCCGGCCTCTGCTGCGAAATCATGAACGAAGACGGCACCATGGCCAGAAGAGATGACCTGTTCAAACTGGCCCATGAAAAGGGAATGAAAATCGGCAATATCCAGGAACTCATCGAATACAGGAAAAAGCATGAAAAACTGGTGGAAGAAGTGGCTAAAGCCAAAATGCCCACCAAGTACGGCCACTTTGAAATCCACGGTTTCGTGAACCTCATGAACGGCGAGCACCATGTGGCCCTCACCATGGGCGACGTATCCGATGGAAAGCCGGTGCTCTGCCGTATTCATTCCGAATGCCTCACCGGCGACTGCTTCGGCTCCCTTCGCTGCGACTGCGGCCAGCAGCTCTCGGCTGCCATGAAGCAGATTGCCAAGGAAGGAAGAGGCGTTCTGGTGTACCTCCGCCAGGAGGGAAGGGGCATCGGCCTCATCAACAAAATTCGTGCCTACGCCCTGCAGGACGAAGGCTACGACACGGTGGAAGCGAACCTGAAGCTGGGCTTTGCCGCAGACCTTCGGGAATACATGACAGGCGCCCAGATTTTAAAGGACCTGGGAATCTCCCATATCCGCCTCCTCACCAACAATCCACAGAAAATGGATGAAGTGAAGGATTACGGCATCACCATTACCGAAAGAGTGCCCATCGAAATCGCTCCTACCAGGGAAGATGAATTTTACCTCAAAACCAAGCAGGAAAAAATGGGCCATATGCTGAAGCTGGACAAGGAAATCGAAGAACCCAAGGCATGAGAATGGATTGGGACCGTGGTCGGGGTACCCAGCTGCGAACCCTTGCGTCCCCTTTAGGGGAAGAGGGCCACGAAGTGGCGAAGGGGTGCTCTACGGTAAGTGGCGTAAGTGGTCGGATTGGGGAGGCCTGGCGCTTCCCTGGCGAAGGATCTCGGCGCTTGGAGTAAGTGACTCCTCACTGTCCCACTGTCTCACCAGCCCACCAGCTTACTAGCTCACTAGCAAACTAAATAATAAAGGAGAACAAAATGAACGTTATTTCCGGACTTTTTAATGAAAATCAGATTCGTGTAGGCATTGTGGCTTCCCGTTTCAATGAAGTCATCGTTTCCAAACTCATCGACGGCGCGGTGGACGGCCTTTCCCGTCACGGCGTGGATATGGACAAGGTGGACCTGGCCTGGGTGCCCGGCGCCTTTGAAATTCCGCTGGCTGCCAAGAAGATGGCGGAAAGCGGAAAATATGACGCCGTTATCTGCCTGGGTGCAGTCATTCGCGGGGAAACGGACCATTATGAACATGTGGCAACGGAAGTGACCAAGGGCGTAGCCATGGCTTCCCTTTCCAGCGGCGTGCCTGTGCTTTACGGCGTGCTTACCACGGACACCATTGAACAGGCCATCAACCGGGCGGGCCTCAAGTCCGGCAACAAGGGTTTTGAATGTGCCATGGACGCTTTGGAAATGGCAAGCCTTTTCAAGAAACTGGATAAATAAGCATTTCATAAAAGCCATCGGGATAACCGGTGGCTTTTTCTTTGAAATTTCCTATGCAGGGATATGATATAATAATATGATAACGATTATAACAATGCATTAATCACAGGAGGAAAGTCGTGGAAGAAAAGCGGCTCACAGAGGAAAAATTCTACTTTACTTATACCTATGGCTGTCAAATGAATGAGAACGATACGGAACGTATCAACGGGCAGCTGGAGGATTTGGGATATAAGCCGGCGGAGAAGATGGAGGATGCGGACATTGTCATTCTGAATACCTGTGCCGTCCGTCAGAATGCCGAAGAAAAGGTGTACGGCAAAATCGGTGAAATCAAGAAGATGAAGGACAAGAATCCCCACCTGCTTCTCGGCATTGCAGGCTGCATGGCCCAGGAGAACAAGGGAAAGCTCATTGAGCGCATGCCTATCATTGATTTCGTCATCGGACCCTACCATATCCATGACCTGAAGGATATTATTTCCAGAG
Source organism: uncultured Dialister sp. (assembly GCF_900538805.1). Taxonomy (GTDB): domain Bacteria; phylum Bacillota; class Negativicutes; order Veillonellales; family Dialisteraceae; genus Dialister. The sequence continues at coordinate 16,091 of NZ_UPZP01000025.1, read as the reverse complement.
AAAACGCCCGGGGCGGCCATGTGGTGAAGACAGAGCGGAATCCCCACAGCGTGAAGGATTACAGTGAACTTCGGTCCGTCCGGAAGTCCAAAATCTTTGCCTGGATTCCCATTATGCAGGGCTGCAACAAGTTCTGCACCTACTGCATCGTCCCCTATGTGCGGGGGCGGGAAATCAGCCGCACCATCGATGATATCTGCCATGAAATCAAGGGGCTGGCAGAAGAGGGATACAAGGAAATCACCCTGCTTGGGCAGAATGTGAATTCCTACGGCCTTGATTTCAGAGATGGCACCAATTTCGGTGACCTTATCCGGGCCATTGATAAAATCGACGGCATTGAAAGGGTACGCTACATGACATCCCATCCCAGGGACATGACCTTCGACATGGTGGATGCCATGGCCGCTTCCCCCAAGGTGGTGCGCCACATGCACCTTCCCGTACAGCACGGCTCCAATGAAATGCTAAAACAGATGAACCGTGGCTACACCATCGAACATTTCAAGGAACTGGCAGCCTATGTGCGTCAGAAAATGCCGGACGTGGCTCTGACCACGGACCTCATCACCGGATTCCCGGGAGAGACGGAAGAAATGCATCAGGAAACGCTGAAGCTTTTGAAAGAAGTGCGCTTCGACTCCGCCTACACCTTCATCTATTCCCCCAGAACCGGTACACCGGCGGCAAGAATGGAAAACCAGATCGACGATGAAACCAAACACCGCCGTCTGCAGGAACTCATGGATACACAGAATGAAATTTCCCTGGCTCTCAATAAGGAAATGGAAGGAAAAACCTATGAAATCATCATCGAAGGTCCTTCCAAACAGGACGAAAGCCACTGGTTCGGCAGAACCTCCACCAACAAAATGATCCTTTTCCCCTATGAAGAAGGAATCCAGGTGGGAGATACCCGGATGGCCAAAGTAGACACCGCCCAGACCTGGGTGCTGAAGGGTGAACTTTGCTGATACGCCTTCGGCGTGAGATGGCCTGCTGCGCAGGCGAAGGTTCGTAGGGCACTTAAGGTGCGTAAGTTTGACGCGCCGATGGTGCGAGGGGTTTGGTAGGCGGCTGCGCCGCCAGTATGATAAAACCATAAAACATAAACCAAAAGAACGGGGTGATGACATGGCGAAAACGCCTTTGATGGAACAATACAAGCAGGTGAAGGACCAGTACCAGGACTGCCTTCTCTTTTACCGACTGGGCGATTTCTATGAGCTTTTCTATGACGACGCGGTAACGGCGTCCCATGAGCTGGAGCTCACGCTGACCGGTAAGAATGCCGGCGCCGAGGGACGGGTGCCCATGTGCGGCGTTCCTTTCCATGCGGCGGAGATTTATATTTACCGGCTCATCCAGAAGGGGTACAAGGTGGCTATCTGCGAGCAGCTGGAGGACCCGAAGAAGGCGAAGGGACTGGTGAAGCGGGATGTGATCCGTGTCATCACGCCGGGTACCATTCTTTTTGAAAATTCCATTGCCGACAAGTCCAACAATTACCTGATTTACATTATGGAAACGGAGAAGGAACTGGACGCCGTGCTTTCCGACGTGTCCACCGGCGAATGCTGGTGGGGCGTGTGGGATAAGAAGAAGGAAAGGGACGATTTCTTCGATATGCTTTCCGTCTATTCCCCGGCAGAGGCAGTATGCAGCGTGTCCGATGATTTCTATGGAAAGCTCACCGGTTTTGCGGCAGCCCGCCTGGGGGCCTGCCTCATGTCCCGGGCAGAGGGGGAGGAGGAAGGAAATCTTCCTGAAGCTGCTTCTTCCATTGAAAATGACAATGTGAAAACCCTGTTCCGACGCCTTGACGCTTATATCCGGGATGTGATGAAATCGGATGTTTCCGTATTTCATTCGGTCCTTCCCATCCGGGAGGACCACACCCTGACCCTTTCGGAGGAATGCCTTCGCAATCTGGAAATTACAAGAAATATGAGGGACGGAAGCCGGAAGGGCACGCTCCTTGAACTTTTGGATTATACCCACACCGCCATGGGTGCCCGGCTTTTGAAGCGGTGGCTGGAGCGGCCTTTGACAGACGTGAACCGCATTATCCTCCGCCAGGACGGCATTGAGGAGCTCACAAACCATATGACTGAGCTCACGAACCTGGAGGACATGCTGTCCCAGGTCTTTGATTTTGAGCGCATCCTTTCCCGTATCGAGGCAAACTCCACGTCCCCCAAGGATTTGCTGGCATTGAAGGCAAGCCTTCGCATGATTCCGGAAATCAAGAATCTTCTTTCCGGCGCCGGCTCTGTGATTCTGAAGAAAATCAATGCCCAGATCGGCATGCACGGCCCGGTGTTTGACCTGCTGGATCGTTCCATGAATGAAAACGGCACAGGCAATGTGCGGGACGGAAAGTACATTAAGGAGGGCTTTTCCGCAGAACTTGATGAAGTGAGGTCTCTTTCGGAAAACAGCCAGCAGTACATTGCGGATTTGGAGGAAAAGGAAAAGGCAAAGACCGGTATTAAGCTGAAAATCGGCTTCAATAATGTATTCGGCTACTATTTTGAAATTTCCAATGCCAATAAGATTCCCATTCCTCCCTACTACATGAGAAAGCAGACCCTGGTGAATGCGGAACGCTACATTACGCCGGAGCTTAAGGAATTTGAAGCCAAGGCGCTGACAGCCAAGGAAAAGACGGAGGAGCTGGAACTTAAAATCTATCAGGCGGTGAAGGCGGAAATCCGGCCGGAAATTCCGGATATGCAGAAAACCGCAAGGGCCCTGGCGGCGCTTGACTGCATCGCAAGCCTGGCCAGAGCTGCGCTGAAGGACCATTACATCAGGCCAAGGATTACAAACAGCCGGGAAGGCCGGATTTCCATTAAAGACGGCCGCCATCCCATGGTGGAGCATGCGCTGAAGCGGGAAATGTTTGTACCCAACGATACGGAACTCAACCATAATGACCAGGAAATCCTTGTGATTACGGGCCCAAACATGGCCGGCAAATCCACCTACATGCGGCAGGTGGCGGTTTTGACCATCATGGCCCAGACGGGGTCCTTCATTCCCGCCAGAAGTGCCTCTTTCTCGCCGGTGGACCGCATTTTCACAAGGGTAGGCGCCACCGATGATATTTCTACCGGCCAGAGTACCTTCATGGTGGAAATGCAGGAGGTGTCCCATATCCTTCGCCACGCCACCAGAAACAGCCTCATCCTTCTGGATGAAATCGGCAGGGGCACCAGCACCTACGACGGCATGAGCATCGCCCGGGCGGTGGTGGAGTACATTGATGAGAAGATTCACGGTTTCACCCTCTTTGCCACCCATTACCATGAACTGGCGGTGATGGCCGATACAAGCAGCCACATTAAGAATTACACGGTTTCCGTGAAGGAAAGGGGAAAGGAAATCACCTTCCTCCGCCGCATCGTTCCCGGCTGCGCTGACAGGAGCTACGGCATCCACGTGGCCCGTCTGGCAGGACTGCCGGAATCTCTTTTGAAGAGGGCCGATGAGATTTTGGAAGGCCTGGAGGAGGAAGGAAACCATCCGTCCCCTGTGAAAGCGGCGATGCCTTCCGAGGGGCCCATGGGCTTTGACCTCTTCACATCGCCTATTATTGATGAACTGGCCAATATGGACGTCATGAGCAAGACCCCCATTGAAGCCATGGAAATTCTATTCCGCTTGAGTAAGGAAGCCAAGGAGGGCAGATAATGGCAGTTATTCATGTACTGGATGAAGTCACCGCCAACCAGATAGCCGCCGGTGAAGTAGTGGAGCGTCCGGTGAATGCGGTGAAGGAGCTGGTGGAAAATGCAGTGGACGCCGGCGCTTCTTCCATTGAAGTGGAAATCGCCGACGGCGGCATGACCTATATCCGTGTCACCGACGACGGCTGCGGCATGACGGAGGAGGATGCGAAGCTTTCTGTTATCCGCCATGCCACCAGCAAGATTTCCTCTGTGGACAATATTTACCATATTGCTTCCCTGGGATTTAGAGGTGAAGCACTGCCCAGTATTGCCTCCGTTTCCAGAGCCACCATCACCACCCGGCGCCATGAAGATGTTGAGGGCACGGCGCTTGAAATGACCGGCGGCGAAATCACGGAAGTGAAGCCTGCCGGTGCCCCTGCGGGCACCACGGTGGAAGTACGGGACCTTTTCTACAATGTGCCGGCCCGGAAGAAATTTCTAAAATCGGAGCGCACCGAATCCTCCCGTATCAACAGTATGGTGGGAAAACTTTCCCTGGCAAATCCGGACATTGCCTTCCGCCTCATCAATAATGGCAGAACCGTCATTGAAACACCGGGAAACGGCAGGCTGGTGGATGTGATTTCCGCCCTTTACGGCACGAAAACTGCCGGAGAAATGCTTCCGGTGGAAGAGGAGGGAGAAAATATTGCCCTGGAAGGTTTGATTTCCAAACCCTCCCTTTTAAAGAGCAGCCGCCAGTACCAGACCATCATTATCAACCGAAGGGTGGTGGAAAGTGCAGTGGTGTCCAAGGCCGTGGACAATGCCTACCATTCCCTGCTGCCGAAGAACGGCTATCCCCTCATGGTTCTTTCCTTCCAGGTGCCGCCGGAAAGCATTGATGTGAACGTGCACCCCCAGAAGAGGGAAATCAAATTCTCCGATGAGCAGACCGTGTTCCGCCTGGTATACCATGGCGTACTTGGCACCCTTACCTCCCAGTCCACCGCCGACACCATTGCCAGGGAAATGATTCATGACCCCGGCCATGAGGTGGTGGAGGAAAAGGATTTCAAGCCCGGCTCCATCAGGGTGGAAGATAAGCCCCTTGGCAAGCCGGATATTGGCCTTTCCGAGGAAACAAGGCCGAAAACCTCCTGGGGCGAGCCGGCCCCTTCCTATGAGGGCAGGCAGGAAAAGACAGGTTCCTATACCGTAGAAAAAAGGACGCCTGCCTTTACGCCGGATATGGAAAAGAAGGAACTTTTCACGGACCGTTCCGTTTTCGAAGACTATCGGAAGGAAGAACCAAGGCGGGAGGATTTGAAGGCAGAGCCACTTTTTGAAGAGGAAAAGCAGGAAGATCCGGTGATCCCCCTGGGGCAGGTATCGGACTGCTTCATCCTCTGCCAGCACGGTAAGGACCTTCTCATCATCGACCAGCACGCTGCCCATGAAAGGGTGCGCTACGATCATCTGGCGGAACGGGCGGAGGGCATTCCGGTACAGGAAATCCTGATTCCCTACCTCATTCATGTGGACAGCGGGGACGTGGACCTTCTCGCAGACCATAAGGGTGACATAGAGCGCCTTGGCATTACCTTTGAACAGGCAGGGCCCGATGTGATCCGCATCACCGGTGCGCCGGAGGATCTGTCGGCTGCGGAAATGGAAAGGGTGGTGGGAGATATAGTGAAGGCCTTCCATGAAAAGGACGTGCCTTCGCCGGAAACCATGCGCCACCGCATGATGGCCTATGCTGCCTGCCGGGGTGCCATCAAGAGGGGAGATCCCCTGAACATCCGGCAGATGAAGGAACTGATTCACGACCTCTTCCATACGTCCCGCCCCTTCGTATGTCCCCATGGAAGGCCGACTATTGTGAAATTCACGCCCGGTGAATTGGGAAGGCTTTTCAAACGGCCATGAACATGGGAGTCACCACCATCAGGAATTACAGCCGCTCCGTAAGGGAGGAGGCAGAGGAAAGGGCCAAGGCCCTCTCCCTTCCCTATGTGCCCCGGGAAGGCACTTTGGAAGACATGGCAGAACGATTCCACATGGACGGTTTTCTCATATATGGGAAAAGACAGCCTTCTTTCTGGACAGGAGGGGAGGAATATCGTTTCCATCTGGGCACCGCGGTGCTCCGCACAACCCAGCTGGAAAGGGGAAATAAGGACCGCCTCTGCCGCCTCCTTCCGGAGGAAAGGCCGCTTTCCGTGCTGGATGCCACCTTCGGACAGGGCGGCGATTCCACTGTGATGAGCTGGTTTCTGGGAAAAGAGGGGACCGTCACTTCCCTTGAAAAGAGCACCGCCCTTTATGAAATCGGACGGGCCGGACTGTCATCCTTTGATGGAGGCAGTGAAAGGATGACAGAAGCCCTTCGGTCCATCCGCCTTCTTCATGAGGATTTCCGGAGCTTCCAGCAAAAAGCGGAGCCCAAAAGCTTTGATGTCATCTACTTTGACACCATGTTCCGCGCTCCCGTGAAAAGGGAAGTGAACCGCATGGAAGGCTTCCGGAGGGCCGCTTCCTATGACCGGCTGGATGAGGAAATTCTGAAATTGGCTTTGCATATTGCAAGGAAAAGAATTATAGTAAAAGAAAGGCCCTTTTCACCTTTATTTCAAAACAGTCTCTTTTCTTCCGTCCATTCCCACAAAGGACAGTCCACAGCCTACGGGGTGATTGATTTATGACAAAAGACAAACTCATCACCATCCTGGGCCCCACGGCTTCAGGAAAGACGGACCTGTCGGTGTATCTGGCAGAAGCACTGGGGTCATCCATCATTTCCGGCGATGCGTTCCAGATATATAAACACATGGACATCGGCACCGCCAAAGTGACAAAGGAAGAAGCCCGGGGCATCCGCCATTTTCTGGTGGACGAACTGGAACCATGGGAGCCCTACTCCGCCGCCGATTTTCAGGAAAAGGCCCGGAAAATCATTCATGCGGAAAATGAAGCGGGACGGATTCCCATCCTCTGCGGAGGCACAGGCCTCTATATCCAGGGGCTCCTTGAGGGCTATACCTTTCTTCCCAAGGGGGAAGGAAGGAAAAAGTTTGAAAGGATACTGGAAGAAGAGGGAAGGGAAGGCCTGGAAAACCTCCTTCGGAAGAAGGGGGAAAAGGACATTCCTTCCGACGCCCAGCGCATGATACGGAAACTGGAACTTTTAGAGGCGGGAGAAGGAGAAAGGGCGCCTTTGAAATCCGATTCTCTCCTGTATGACGGTCCGGTCATAGGAATTGCTATGGACAGAGCCGTTTTATATGATAGAATAAATAAGCGAGTCCACCGCATGATAGAAGCAGGACTCCCGGAGGAAGTGAAGAAACTCCTTGCCTCCGGACTTTCTGAAAAAGCACAGTCACTCAAAGGAATCGGCTACAAGGAAATGATTCCGGTGGTGAAGGGAGAGCTTTCTCTTGAGGAAGGGGAAGCGCTGATTCAGAAAAATACCCGGCACTTTGCCAAAAGACAGCTGACCTGGTATAGACGAATGCCATATATTCACTGGGTGGAACGAGGCCCATCAGAGGAAGACATATGGTACAGGGAAATCAAGGCCTATGTCATTTCATATTTCGGAGGAGAAACAAGATGGAAGGAAAAATGAATCTGCAGGACACATTTCTGAACGAAGCCAGAAAGGAAAACGTTCCGGTCAGTATATTCCTGATGAACGGCGTACAGCTGAAGGGAAAGGTGAAATCCTTCGACAGCTTCACCGTGCTTCTGGTGAGCGAAAACCGCTCCCAGCTGATTTACAAGCATGCTATATCTACAATTCAAAGGATCTGAGAACAACAAATGAATAAGAAACTTGAACAGGTACAGAAAGAGGCGCTCGCTCTTTGTGCGCCTGTTTTTCATGAAATGGAAGAGATTTCCCTCTTCAACACGGAAAAAGTATTAACCGCATTCAGAAAACACCACCTGTCTGCCTACCATTTTGCTCCCTCCAACGGCTACGGCTACGGCGACCCGGGACGGGAGAAACTGGAAGAAATCTGGTGTGACATATTCCATGCGGAAAGCGCCCTGGTAAGACCCCACTTCGTATCCGGCACCCACGCCCTGGCTACGGTGCTCCTGGCCCTTCTGGAACCCGGCGATACCCTGGTTTCCGCTGTCGGCGCTCCCTATGACACCATGGAAAGCGTTATCGGCATTACCGGCAATGCGCCGGGAAATCTGATTTCCAAAGGCGTCCACTATAAGGAAGTGCCCCTCAAAGGGAATACCTATGATTTGGAAGCCATTGCCAATGCGGTGGATGAAAACACGAAGCTCGTGGAAATCCAGCGTTCCCGGGGGTACATGCTGAGGGACTCTCTCTTCCCAGACGATATTAAGAAAATCATCGATACCGTAAAGGCAAAGAATCCGAAGGCCATCTGCTTTGTGGATAACTGCTACGGTGAATTTACCAATAAAGAAGAACCCATCGAACTGGGCGCCGACATTACCGCCGGTTCCCTCATCAAGAATGCCGGCGGCGGCCTGGCACCCACCGGCGCCTACATCTGCGGCAGGAAAGACCTGGTGGAACTCTGCTCCTATCAGTGGACCGCCCCCGGCCTTGGCGGGGAAATGGGCTCCTACGCCGCTTCCTACCGTCCCTTCTTTGAAGGCCTCTTCCTGGCTCCCCACATGACAAGACAGGCCATGATGAGCGCTGAATTCTGCGCTGCCGTCTTCAAGCTCATCGGCTTTAAGACAAGCCCCGAACCGGGCCACCTTCGCACCGACCTCATCACCACGGTGACACTGGATTCGGAAGAAAATATGTGCCGCTTTGCGGAAGCCATCCAGAACTGGTCTCCCGTAGACTCCGACGCTACTCCGGTGCCGGGACCCATGCCGGGCTATGTGGACCCCATCCTTATGGCAGCAGGCACCTTCGTCCAGGGCTCCACCATTGAAATGTCCGCCGACGGCCCGGTGCGTCCACCCTACGTCATGTACTTCCAGGGCGGCCTCACCTTCGAATCCGCCCAGCTGGCCATCATGGGAGCAGCGGAAAAAGTGCTGGAGGCACAGGGGAAACTGAGATAAGAGTGAGAAGATAGAAGTTAGACGATAGATGATAGATGGTAGAGCGACAGATGTCTGCTGGCTGCGGGAGCGGGATGGTATTCGGAATGTCGGGCCGGTCATGGGATGGCCCCTTGAGTCGGTCATTCTGAGCGCCAGCGAAGAATCTCGGTACATGCCGCGAATGAGTGTGATGTTGTCCATGCAGGGGCCTGGTACTCACCTTCCCGCTGACCGGTATGCATCTACAATCCCATTATTTACCATATTCTTATCGAAATCATTCGCCGGACCATGCAGAATGAGTGGGAAGGCAATCCCTTAACGCTGGCTTCATACTCATCGCCGTCAGGCGATACCTTCCCCTCGGCCCAAAGGGCCGTCGCCCCCTTGAGCGCCAGCGAACGCAACCCGCCGCCGAAGGCGGCTACAACCTTCGGGGCCGGAGGCCCCGTCAACCTTCCCCCTCTGAACCCTTTGAACCAGCCCGCCCGTGGCGGGCCGAACCTTCTGAACCTGGGCCGCACTGCGGCCCCATTTCATAAATTAAAATGACGAAAAGGCTTAACAAATCATTTCATCTGTGCTATAATAACTTTCGTCATGGGGCTATAGCTCAGTTGGTCAGAGCGCTTCGCTCACATCGAAGAGGTCTCCGGTTCGAACCCAGATAGTCCCACCATAAACCCGCATGGAGCGGGTTTTTTTATGCCCTGAAAAGGGGAGTTCGTGGTATAATAAGTTGGCTAACCAATGTAGACATAAGGAGGATATTATGATTACCGGAGATATTCATCATCTGGAAGCCTATGAAAAGCAGCTTCCGCCTTTTATTCGTCAGTGCCTTTCTGCCATCAGGGATTTTGATTTCAACTCCGTTTTGGATGGGAAATATGAGCTTTGCGGCTGCACCATGTCCGTAGAATCTCCTGCTACGGAACCGGAGGAAGAGAGGAAGCTGGAGGGGCATAAAAAGTTTATTGACATCCAGTTTGAAATCAAGGGCAGTGAAGAATGGATTGGGGTGGAGTCCATTTTTGATTCTCCCCGGGCCCTCGAATCCTACGAAGACAGGGATTTGTATTTCTTTGAATCCCATAGGGAAAAGGAATCAAAGGTATATTTCACGGAAGGACGATTTGCGGTCTTTTTCCCGGAGGATCTGCACCGTCCGCTTTGCCAGGGGAGAAAGGGAAAGGAAATTCTCAGAAAAGCGGTGATGAAAGTTCCGGTGGAAAAAGTGCAGTAATGCCGGCATTTTTTCCTATATTGCCACAAAGTTATCTTAGGTAAACATGTTCTTTTTGATTGACTAATAGTCAATTATCTGATATCATAAGAACAATTCAAAAGAGCAGGATAGTTTTAATTTGCCCAAATCTGCTCCACCATCTTTTCAAGGGGGTTACGTATGAAATATAGAAAATTGGCTGCCGCAGTTATGGCAGCAGGGCTTCTTTTGTCCGGCGGAGTCTTTCTAGGCGGCTGCGGCTCTTCCCAGCAGGCAGCGGGGCAGAAGCAGACTATCAAGGTTTCCACATTTAAGCCGTTTAAGTCAGATACTCCCATTATGAGAGAGTATACAGGCTCTATTATGGCACTGCAGGAAGTGCCGGTCCGTTCCAAGGTATCGGGCACGGTAATGGAAAAGTATATTACCGGCGGCCAGCAGGTGACGGAAGGCCAGCCTCTCTATCGTCTGGATACGAGAAATTATAATTCCCAGTTGGCCAATGCCCAGGCCCAGGCTGCCCAGGCATCTGCCAATTATGAAAATGCAGCCACCGATTTGGCCCGCTATGACCAGCTCATCGCAGCCGGTGCCATTTCCCAGAAGGTTTATGATAACCAGAAAGCAGCGGTTGATGCCTACAAAGGGGCTGTGGATGCAGCAGAGGCACAGGTAGCCATTGCATCCACCAATCTCGGGGATACCATTGTGACTGCTCCCTTTAACGGCAAGCTGTCCATGGATGATGTGAATATCGGCACCTTTGCCACCGCCGGAACCACATCTTTAGTTACAATTTCTTCTTCAGACCCCATTTATGTACAGTTTGATATGTCTGAAAATGAATATCTGTCTTTGAACAAGAGTCATGATGGACAGGATCCCTCGGGCCTTGGAAACAGTCTGAAACTCCGTCTCTCCGATGGCTCCATTTATGGGGAAACCGGAAAAATCGTGCAGGTAAATCCCAGCATGTCCGGCGGACAGCTTTCCATGAAGGCTTCCTTCCCGAACCCCGATAACCTCCTGGTGCCGGGCATGTATGCTGCTGTGGTTTCGGATAATGAAATCGCCAAGGGCTCTCTCCTTATTCCCACCAAAGCACTGGTACAGCTCCTGAACAAGGATATCGTAGACGTGGTGGTGGATGGTAAGATTGCTCAGAAAGCAGTCAAAGTGGGTGGAACCTATGGTATCTACACTATTATTGAAAGCGGCCTTGATGAAAATGATGTGATCGTTGTGGACGGTCAGAACAAGGTACAGGTAGGCCAGGCCGTCGATACGGAAGAAACGACCAAAGACAAGCTGGAACAGGATGCCAGAGATTCTGTCAAGGGCCAGAGCGGCACTGCTGCAAAGCAGTAAGGAGGACCTATGGCTAATTTCTTTATTAAGCGTCCTATCTTTGCTATCGTTGTGGCGCTGGTGGTTTCCATTGCAGGGTTCCTTGCCATATTTTCCCTGCCGGTGGACCGCTACCCGCGCATTACACCGCCCCAGGTTTCCGTAAGAGCCACCTATCCGGGCGCTGATGCGGAAGTTGTGGCACAGACGGTGGCCGAAGTCATCGAAAAGAACGTGGTAGGCGTTGAAGGCTTCGAGAGTATGAACTCCAACAGTAACTCCAACGGTTCCTATTCCTTAACGGTACAGTTCGCCATGGGCACAGATTCTGACCTGGCCACTGTCCGCGTACAGAATGGTGTTACTGCTTCTGATGCAGGCCTCCCTGATACGGTTCGTAATATCGGTGTCACCACGAGGAAATCTTCCGGTGATATGGCCCTGGTAGTGAGCTTCTATTCTCCTAACGGCACCTACGATAAGAACTTCCTGAAAAACTATTTCAGCATGAACTACCTTGATGAACTGAAGTCCATCAAAGGTGTCGGTACAGTACAGGAATTCGGCTCTGACTTCGCCATGCGCATCTGGATGGACCCCACCAAGATGGCGCAGAACAATATCACCGCTGCTGAAGTTATTTCTGCGGTGACAAGCCAGAACCAGCAGATTGCCGCCGGCAACATCGGCGCACCGCCGGTTACAAAGGACCAGCCCTTCCAGTACGTCATCACCGCCAAAGGCCGTCTGGTGACTGCTGAAGAATTCGGCAATATCGTACTTCGCACCAACAGTGACGGCAGCCTCCTTCATCTGAAGGATGTAGCCCGCACGGAACTGGATGCGAAGGATTACAACTTTATTTCCAGAGCCGGCAACTATGAAACTTCCGCTGTGGCCTTCTCCCTCACCGATGATGCCAATGCTGTGGAAACCATTGGCGCCATCAAGGCAAAACTGGCAGAAGATGCCAAGTCCTTCCCTGATGATATGAAATATGTCATCAATATGGATAACACGGACTTCATTTATGCTTCCATCAAGGAAGTGCTCCATACCTTCTTCGAAGCACTGATCATTGTAGCTATCATCGTGTATATTTTCCTTCAGAACTGGAGATCCACACTGATTCCTATGATTGCGGTGCCTGTATCCCTCCTTGGTACCTTTGCTTCCTTTGAAATTCTTGGATTTACCATTAATACATTAACCCTTTTCGCCATGGTGCTTGCCATCGGGCTGGTTGTAGATGATGCCATCGTAGTTATCGAAGCGGTGGAATACGAAATGCGCTACAACAACATGAACCCGAAGGAAGCTACGGTAGCGGCCATGCAGAAGGTGCAGAGCCCGGTTATCGGCGTCGCCGTGGTACTGGCTGCCGTATTCGTGCCGGTTGCCTTCCTTGGCGGCATTATGGGTATCCTGTACAAACAGTTTGCCCTGACCATTGCCGTTTCCGTCATTCTCTCCGCATTTACTGCCCTGTCCCTGACACCGGCACTCTGCGCCGGCCTCCTGAAACCGGCTAAGAAGAAAGCGGATAAAGGAAGAATCGACCGCATGTGGGACCGCTTCAATGACGGATTCGATCGTATGGTGGAATGTTATGGTGTGGTGCTGCAGAAACTGGCTCATGCCATCTATGTACCTATCGGTGTGCTTTTTGCTCTCTTCATTGCGGCAACCTTCATGTTTATCAAGCTGCCTACGGCCTTTATTCCCCAGGAAGATAACGGTTTCTTCCTGAATGCTATCCAGCTGCCGGAAGGTGCAGTGAATGTAAGGACTGCCCAGTATCTAACGGAGTTCCTGAAATACATCGGCGAAGATCCGGCCGTTGAGGTAACCCAGGGCGTGGTAGGCATGGATATCCTTTCCGGCGGCCAGAAGCCGAATGCCGGTCAGTCCTTTGTAAAGCTAAAACCCTGGGATGAACGTAAGACCAAGGATATGCAGCTGGATGCGGTGATGGCTAAAGCCTTTGCCTTCAATGCTACCCATCCCGGCGTCACCCTGATGGCACTGAACCCACCGCCTATTCCGGGCCTCGGCAACTCTGGCGGCTTTACCCTCTATATCCAGAATAAGAGCGGTGATTCCAATGAAAATATGCAGGCTGTTATCGGAAAATTCCTGGCTGCTGCGAACCAGCGCCCGGAAATCCAGATGGCCTACACCACCTTCCGTATGGATACCCCGTCCTATAACTTCGATATTGACAGGGATAAGGCAGCCAAAAACGGTGTTAATGTGAGCGATATCTTTACAGCCCTTCAGGCCTACTACGGCTCGGTTCAGATTAACGATTTCACCATTTATGGACGTAACTTCAAAGTTGTGGCCCAGGCTGATACCCAGTACCGCATGAGTCCAAACGACAACAAGTTCCTCACCGTAAAGGACAACAAGGGCAATATGGTACCGATTTCCAACTTCATTACACCTAAGAAATCCAATGCCATTGCGGTTATTACCCGTTATAACAACTTCCCTGCCGTCAAGATCGGCGGCAGCCAGGCAGCCGGCTATTCCTCCGGCCAGGCACTGGATGCACTGGAACAGGTCGCAAAGGAAACCCTGCCAAACGGCTATGGCTATGCCTTTGCCGAATCCTCTGCCCAGGAACGTGAAGCCGGCGGCAAAACCATTTATGCACTGGCTTTGGGTATGCTCTTCGTATTCCTGTCCCTGGCAGCACTTTATGAAAGCTGGAAGGTGCCTTTCTCCGTTATCCTTGGTATCCCCACAGGTTTCTTCGGAGCCTGCCTTGGCGCCTTTGCTTTCAATGTGTACAATGATATTTACTTCCAGATCGGTCTTTTGACCATCATCGGTCTGGCGGCGAAGAACGCCATCCTTATCGTAGAATATGCGAAAGTCCGTGTGGACCACGGTATGGAAGTAGTGAAGGCCTCCATTGAAGCCTCCAAGATTCGTCTCCGCCCGATTCTCATGACCTCCCTGGCCTTCATTCTGGGCAACGTGCCTCTGGCCCTGTCCACCGGCGCCGGTTCCAATTCCCGCTCTGAAATGGGTATTGCCGTAGTCTTCGGCGTGCTGTCGGCCACTTTCTTCCAGATTTTCATCGTTCCCATGCTCTTCATCGTCATCGAAAGAATCCACGGGTTCAGAAAACCTAAGAAACCGGTCACAGTAGATGAATAATATCTAACGAAAAAGCCTCCTTCGGGAGGCTTTTTTGATGGGGAAGAGGTTGGCAGATGTCATAAATGAGATGACAGATATCAGACGAAGAAATCATCGAAATAAAAAATTAATCTTCCTCTTTGTTGCCGAAGCGAGAAATTCCTTAGGTTGGAGGTTCATTGCAGGATATGGTATAATACAATCTATATTAGTATTGTATTGCTTTTCAGGAGGCCGGCTATGGAGAGAAAGAAAATTCTTCGTGTATCCGCTGCTGCAGAAATGAAAAATAGCATATCGAGGGAAATCCATACGGGGGGTAAGTAAGGTTTCCCCACTCCCTATTATTGTGCCCGGTTATGGAGGTTTGCACCTCCAAATCGGGCTTTTTGCGTGTCTGGATTTGACGGGGGAGTAGAAAGTGGGAAATCAGGTTTGTGACAAAATCATCATTGGGGCTGGATTATATGGACTGTATGCCGCATTATTCTGTGCCCGCCGCGGTGAACGGGTTATCGTACTGGAGTGGGATAGTGCGCCTTTTAAACGGGCAACCTTTATCAACCAGGCTCGGGTGCATCAGGGATACCATTATCCACGTTCACTCTCTACGGCCATGAAGTCCGCTGGGTATTTCACGCGGTTTAATCAGGACTTTAGTTTCTGCATCTACCGTTCCTTCAAGCAGATTTACGCTACGTCCAGCCAATATTCATGGTCTGATGGAGAGCAGTTTATGAAATTCTGTCGCGCAGCAAATATACCCTGTGAGGAAGTGCCTGTATCCCGCTTTTTCCAGGAGGGCGAATGCGACGGAGCTTTCCTTACGAGGGAGTATACCTATGATGCAAAAGTCCTTTGTGATTTCTACTTGGAAAAACTTTCAGAGTTTCCGGACACTGTGGAAATCCATTATGATGCCCGCATTGTTTCCATTGAAAAGAGCACTGATACGTATCTGGTGGAAATGGAAGATGGCGCGACATACGAGAGCGGTTTTATCCTCAATGCCACCTATGCGGGAACGAACCAGATTAATACTATGCTTGGCTTTGAGCCTTTTGGTATCAAATATGAACTTTGCGAGATTATTCTCTGTGACGTGAATGAAAAACTTCACGATTACGGTATTACCGTTATGGATGGACCATTCTTCTCCATTATGCCCTTCGGTATGACGGGAATGCATTCGCTCACTGCCGTTTCCTTTACGCCTCATACGACCTGCTATGAACCGCTTCCGCAATTTGACTGTCAGAATGGTGTAGAGAGATACTGTACGCCCAGGCATCTAGGCAACTGTAATGACTGCCCCCATAAACCTTTGACTGCCTTTCCATATATGGCTAATCTGGCAAGAAAATACATGAAACCGGAATTTGCTTTCACATACAAACAATCGCTTTACTCAATGAAACCCATCTTGATGAGCTCAGAAATAGATGATTCCCGTCCTACTGTGGTACGAGTTTACTCAAAACAGCCCACATTCGTAAGTGTGCTCTCTGGAAAGATTAATACGGTATATGACTTAGATGAGGTTTTGACTGATGGACAAATTACATAAGGAACCTTGCCGTCCAAACGTTCAAAAGCACGTGAAGCTGCCTTCCACTGCTCTTCACTAGTCT
>NZ_UPZP01000024.1 GCF_900538805.1 uncultured Dialister sp. | reverse complement strand
TATCAGACGTCAGACTGCGTTACGGGATTGCATTCCCGCCCATCGTCATTCTGAGCCACAGGCGAAGAATCTCGGTAAAAATCGATAGTGACACATAGACCGCTAAATACCTGTCGGCGGACAGCAGATAGCGGAAAGCTGTCTCACCGGCGCACCAGCTCACCAGCTCACTAGCACACTAGCACACTAGCTCACTAGCTTACCAGCTCACTAATTCCCCCATATACGTCTAAAGCCTCCCTTGCGGGAGGCTTTTTTGGAGACGTTGGATTGTTGAGAAAGATTGGTAACAATGAGTGGAACCACCACGGCCAATGGTGATTTCCTTTTTGTTTACGTCTATATGATACAACGGTTTACTATGATTGTCAAGCTTGGTTTTTAAATAAAATAACAATAATTAACAATACTCCGTTTCCATCTTTCCTCCCCATAGGTTATAATAGAACCAGTAAAAGTGACTCTTATTCAAAAGGAGGATTTCCAATGAAAAAAGAACTGGCAGCGCTGGCTCTGGCCTGTGCCCTCATTCCCGGCGTATCCATGGCGGCAGGAAAGGTGCCTACGTCGGAGAAAATGATGAATGATTATGACAAGTATGTGGTGGTGTACACTTCTGATGAAGAAAGAATTTACGCCGATGCCGATACCATTGAGCGGGATCCCGTTTCCGCCGGCGAACTTCCCATCATCCGGGCCACCCTGTATGCGGAAGTCTACAAACACCCCCTTACCTGGCCGGACTATGGCAATTACCGCATGGTGGACTACATCCTCCAGTACGATACGGCGGTGGGTGCAGACCAGCTGGGACAGAAAATCAAGTACAAGATTCTGAACAAGCTGGAAGGGGCCTATACGGCAGACGGCAAGGCAGCAGCCTATCCCGGCGACCCCAATGAGCCGGCCGATGAGGCGGAGGATATTTATATTGCTCTTTACCGCGTTTCCAAAACTTCCTATTAAGCTTTACAAAGAAGCATAAAAATTATATAATAATGTTAATAAAATAAAAGCGAAGGAGCCTTACGATTTCCGCAGGGCTCCTTTTTATTTGTCTTATGATACGAAAGTGCGGCTTTGTTGGAGAATCTTATGGCAGACGGAAAGCCGCAGGGAAATCAAATTGACGGGACCTGGCCAGGGTTCTGATGGAGATGTGGATATGCAGCTTTTCATAGCAGGTGGATGCGGTGACGAAGGAAGAAACTGTTTCTACGTGGAGGGGGACCGCCACGCTTTTATTGTGGACGCCGGGACGTCCACCGACGGTCTGGACCGGATTCCGGACCTGACGCCGGAGCAGATTCATAAGGCGGAGTACCTCTTCATTACCCATTCCCACAGGGATCACACCGGGGCCATAGAGTACCTTGTGAAGCAGGGATTTGACGGGCCGGTGCTCATGTCCAACCAGACCTACCGGCAGCTTCACTACAAACCCTGGAATACCATGATACTGGACTCCACGGCGCCGGAACTGGAGCTGGAGCCGGGCTTTACGGTGAAATGGGGACGCACAGGCCACTGCGCCGGTGCCGTGTGGTTCGATATTTCCGTAGAAGGCAGGAGCCTCTTCTTCTCCGGCGACTACCGGGAAAACGACACCTTCTACCGCTGCGACGCCGTGCGGGGCCTTCACGCCGACATGGCGGTCATTGATGCCGCCTACAGCCGGAAGGACCGGGGGCCGGACCTTCGGAAACAGGTGGTGGACACCGCCGCCGCCCTCATGAAAGACGGCACACCCCTTCTCATGCCGGTGCCCCATTACGGAAGGGGCCTTTCCATGGGTGTCCTTTTCCACGAGACCTTTGGCGAAAGCCATGGCATTTACATGTCTCCCAAGCTTTACGATGAATGGCTCCGTCTGGGACATCGGAAATATTTCGTCCATGATGAAATCACGGAACTGCCCTTCTCCATCTTCCGGCGCTGGGATAACGAAACCATTGAAAAAGGAAATATCTATTTCCTCACCGACGCCCAGCTCTCCAGGGCCTCCAGCCGCCAGCTCATTCTGGACCATCCCCATATGGGCGTGCTCCTTACCGGAAGCATTCACGGCTACGGGAAAGCCCGCTGCTTCTTCCAGACAGGAAGGGCCAAATTTGCCCTCTGGCCCAACCACCTCACCTGGCAGGAAATGGAAGACCTGAAGGCGGAGAACGACATGCCGCTGGTGGTGCCTTTCCATAATAAAAAGGTGAAACCGGAAAATGATACCTTCATCTTTTAAGAAATTCTTCAGCGGGAATGAAATCATTCCCGCTTTCCTGTCCTTTCGCGGGTATGATATAATAAGGAAAAGAAAAGATTCCCCGTTTCACAGGATAAGAAAGGTGGGGGTTTTATGTTAAAGTATAAAAAAATTCTGGTTCCCTATGATGGTTCCGACCATGCGAAAAAAGCCATGCTCCATGCCATAGACCTGGCACAGGCCGGCGACGGCACCATCCTCTACATTGCCTCTGTATGCAATATGGTTTCCGCCATGAGCAACTTCGACCAGGTATCCATTGCCGAAGGCTGTCTCACCACCAAACTGTCGGAAGACCTGGAAGAACAGTGCAAAGAGGACCTGAAAGAAGCAGCCGCCATGATTCCTGCCGGCATTGCCCACGAAGAACTGTACGAAGTGGGTTCCCCGGGACCGGTGCTCCTCAATATGGCAGAAGAAAAGGGCTGCGACCTGGTGGTCATGGGCAGCCGCGGCCTTGGCCCCCTGAAAGGCATCTTCATGGGCTCCGTATCCAGCTACATGGTGAGCCGCTCCAAATGTCCCGTACTTATTGTGAAATAAAAAAGAACTGTGAGGAAATGTGCATCATTTCTTCACAGCTTTTTTTATTGTTCCTGTATTCTCCTGAGAATTTTTCAAATGATGATAAACTGCCTGCCGCTGTGTCATTTCAAGCGGGACTGCATGCCGTTATGGAGGCAAAAGTTTTCACGGCTCATTGAAACGCTGAGCCGAGAAATCTCCCGCCTCTATGCAGCTGGCATCATTACAGGATGGAGATTTCGTGGCTCCTCTTCACTTTCTCCATAAAGCGTCTTATAATTCCGGCGCAGTCCTCCGCTCGAAATGAAGATGGGGCCATGGTCATAAGTTTTCTCCGGATATGACAGTAAGCTGCTCGTCAAAGTGTCATTTCGAGCGGGGCTGTATGTCGTTATGGAAGTAAAAGTTTCTATGCTCCTCCATTGAGACTCTAAGTCGAGAAATCTCCCTCCACAGTGACAGTAAGCCGCCTGCCGCTGCGTCATCACTGCCGCCATACAGCCTGTGCCATGGGGAAACCGGCACCACAAAAAGGCCTCACAGATAGCTGTGAAGCCTTTTTGCATGGAAAAGAACATACCACATGGCAGGCATTCCGTCCTGCCCCTCATTTTACCCCTGGCCGTTATGTTCTTTATTTTCCATTTTCCAGTGCACTGAAGCGAAGCAGCTTCCTTTCCGTCCTCTCCCTCCTGCTCCATGGATGGGCGCCTGCAGGATTTCTGAGAGGACTTCGCCGGTGCTGTTTCTATATGGATAGTCATGAAGTAATAGCTTTTTTTGCGGCGGTTGTATAGAATAAAGAAAGAAGTATAAAGAAATCAAGGGCAGCCCTGGCTGCCGTGGAATAGAATGAATCGGGATGTGATAGGTATGTCGAATCGAAGCTGGCTGAAGCAGGAGATTCCTCACTGGGTGAAGGAAGATGTGATTTCGGAGGATGCGGGAAAGAAGATTCTTTCCCGGTATAAAAGGCAGGACAGCAGGGCTTATAAGGAGGCCCTGTTTATCCTGGCTGCGGTGTGTATCGTAGGGGGCATTTTCTTTCTCTGCGCCAGCCTGTGGAGCGGTCTGGACCAGGACCAGCGGTTCCTGCTGGCCCTGGCGCCGCTGGCGGTGTCTTTTATTCTGGCAGCGGCGGTGGCGCTGGTGGATAAAGGCCTTTTGTCTCCGAAGGAAAAGAAAAAGGAGATGGATGGCGAAGAAACGGAGGAGGAAGTGCTTCTTCCGAAGAAATCGCCGCCGGTGCACCGGGTGCCGGTGTTCCTGCGGGAGGCGGCCGCCACTTTCCATGGCATATGCCTCATCGGCGCTTTCTGGATGGTGGGGGATTCCTTCAAACTGTCCTCTGATTTGTACAGTGCCCTTGCGCTGTGCGCTTTTCTCCTTCTCATCATGACGGTGGTGACGGAGTCGGCGGGCATGGGGATTATTTACATGATCGTGTCTGTCGGCATTTTCTACAGTGCGCCGGTGAGGGGATGGCCGGAGGCGGCGTCCTGGATTTACATGTTCCTTGCCCTGGGCATTCTGGGCCACATGCTCCGGAGCCACCGGGACCGGGCGGTGGTGTGCTTTTCCTGGGTGTGGGCGGTAGGCGTGCTGCTCCTTATTTTCTGGTCCGCAGGAAATATGCTGTGGCAGACCATTTTCTTCTCCCTGGCGGCGGCGCTGACCTGGATGGCGGGGGGCCTTTTCCGCTCCTACGGCCTGGGGGCCGATGCGCTCCGTTTCTTCGGCGGCATTGCGGTTTTCGCGGTGCTTCTGGAGGGCTCCTACGGCGCGGTGTGGGCGGATATTTCCGGCAGCTACGCACTGTGGTTCATTTTCATCCTTTTCCTGGCAGCGGACGGTGTGCTTCTTTTCCGTATCGCTTTGAAAAAGGAATGGCTTTCGGTGCTGGCGGGTCTCACACCTTTTGTGATGGGTCTTTCGGCGATTGTGTCTATTTTTGAAACTACCGGCGCTCTGCCGGCCATTATCGTTTCCATTTATGCAGGTATCCTGGCGGGAGGCGTCATTATCCGGGGCCTTTTGACGGACCGGGCGGTGCAGAGCTGGGCCGGTGTGTTCCTCCTGGTGGGGGACGGAGCTATCCGGGTGATTGACTCGGCTTTGACCTTTGCCCAGAGGGGATTCTTCTTCCTGGGCATCGGTATCCTGGCAGCGGTGATATGTTATTTCCTCTATCTTCCCACCCGGAAGAAGACAGCGGTTCCTGAGAGAAAGGAAAATCAGGGAGAGGAGGGATCCCGATGATATCGAAGAAGTTATCACTCATCCTTCTGTCGGCGGTTTTTGTGATTGAGGCGGGCTCCCTTTTCTGGATTCGCGGCGATTACCGCTCCACCATGCTGGACGGGGCGGAATATGAGGTGCCGGCGGCCATTGATTTCAAGGGGGATTTTTACGGAAGAAATTATCTCCCCATTTACATCCCCCTCACCGAAGCGCCCTGGAAGGGCACGGTGACGCCGGAAAAGGGGCAGGAAATCTACCTGTCCTTTGACAAGAACAGTGAAGGCATGATGGAGCTCACCGGCGCGTCGGACAGGAAGCCCGGCGGCATGTACATCATTACCCGGGTGATTTCTGCTTCCGACGGACTGGTGCATTTCCGATTCCCTGCGGACCGCATGTACATGCTGCCGGAACAGCTGAAGAAGCTGTCGGTGGTGGAGCTGTCGGAGCGGGTACAGCTGAAGGATAAGACCGGGAAGAAGACGGAAACCCGGATGAAGAATGACCTCACCGCCCTGGTGCATATCAAGGACGGGAGGGTGGTGATTTCCAAGGTGCTGGCCAATGGCTCTCCTGTGGAGCAGACCTACACCACCGTAGGTAAGAATCTGTCCGTGAAATATGCAAGAAGCGGGAAGGAAAAGGATGCCTATTCCGTAGGCAGGGACACGGAGGATAAGCAATAAGGAATGGAGGGAGACCTATGTATATTATTTTGATGCGTCACGGGGAAGCGGTTCCCCAGACAGAGGATATAACAAACAGGGAAAGAGGACTTACGCCTAAGGGCATGCGGCAGGCCCGCCGGTCGTCCCGCATACTGGCCCGGTTCCTTAAGGAAAATCCCATCCGGATTTTTACATCCCCCTATGTGCGGACAAGGCAGACCGCCGGTATCCTGGCGGAGGAGTGCTTTGCCGAGGAAATCCATACGGCCGACGAGCTGCTTCAGCCCAACTGGCAGATGGTGAGAAACCACATTCTCCAGGAGGGCTCTCCCATTGCCCTGGTGAGCCATCATCCCTTCCTGCAGGCCTATCTTTTGACCACCTGCAGCGCGGCGGTGAAATTTGACCTGGCCGGCATTGCGGTCATTGACTATGACCTGAAGTGGAACCAGGGCAGGCTCATCGGTTATTTCACATCCGGCCTTCGGCAGCTGAAAAAGGAGGACTGACATGATACCTGTATTGACAGTGGCAGGCTCCGACTCCTCCGGCGGCGCCGGCATCCAAGCGGACCTTAAGACCTTTGCCGCCCTTGGCACCTACGGCATGAGCTGCATCTGCGCCTTAACCGCCCAGAATACGAAGGGCGTCACCATGGTGGTGAATACGCCGGTGGATATGGTAAGGGCCCAGCTGGAAGCCATATTTGACGATATCCCGCCAAAGGCGGTGAAGACCGGCATGCTTTCCTCTTCTCCCATCGTGGAGGCTGTGGCGGATTTCTTTTCCTCCCATAAAGTGCCTCTGGTGGTGGACCCTGTCATGGTGGCCACCAGCGGCGCCGTGCTTCTGGAAAAGGAAGCCATCCAAAGCTATAAGGAAAAGCTCATTCCCCTCTCAACGCTGATTACTCCCAATATCCCGGAGGCAGAGGTGCTGTCGGGGCTGTCTATTAAAAATGAAGAGGACATGAAAAAGGCGGCGAGGGCTCTGATGGACCTGGGGCCCCGTGCGGTGCTGGTGAAAGGGGGCCACAGCGTGGAGGATGCCAGGGACATTCTCTATGATGGAAAGGAATTCCATGTATTTTCAGGAAAACGGATTTCCACGGAAAATACCCATGGCACCGGCTGCACCCTGTCCAGCGCCATAGCCGCAGGCCTGGCCAAAGGACTTTCCCTTGTGGGCGCGGTGGGGGAAGCGAAAAAATACATGGAAGGAGCCATTGCAAAGGCGGCAGTGGATTCCGTGGGCCATGGACACGGCCCGGTGCACCACTTCTGGTTCTACGGGAAGAACTGGGGGCGCATGGAATGAACTATCCCTTCTTTGCCTTCATGGCCCGGATGAAATATATTTCCCGCTGGGGACTCATGCGGAATTCTATTTCCGAAAACGACGCGGAGCACACCCTGCAGACCGTCATGATTGCCCACGGCCTGGCGGTCATCGGGAGGGACATTTTCCACAAGGACCTGGATCCGGAAAGGGTAGCTCTCCTGGCCCTCTATCACGACGCCAGCGAAGTCTTCACCGGGGACATGCCCACGCCGGTGAAATATTTCACCAGTGACCTTCGGAGTCAGTACCAGAAAATCGAAGACCAGGCCCGGGAAAAGCTGCTCCGCACCCTGCCGGAGAGCCTCCAGCCTTCCTACAAGCCCTATGTGGTGGACATGGAAAAGGACCCCCTCTGGCCTCTGGCCAAGGCGGCGGACACCATGAGCGCCTACCTGAAATGTATGGAAGAAATCCGGGACGGCAACAGCGAGTTCAAGGAAGCATTCAAGTCCACCGAGGAGAAGCTGAAGGCCCTCCACATGGAAGAGGTGGACTGGTTCATGGACCACTTCGCCGGGAGCTTCACGGAAACGCTGGATGAACTGAACAGGAATATAAGATAAAGGAATGGGACACAGGAAAATCATTTCACTGTGTCCCATTTTTTGGTGGACAAAGCAGAAATGAATGTGTATAATTATTTACATAATTCGTATAAATTGCATAAAAATGAGGTGCTTTTATGAAACTGTGGAAAAAAGGCGTATTGGTTACATCGGCTCTCCTTCTGGCGGCCGGCATGATGGCAGGCTGCGGCGGCGAAAAACAGGCCGCTTCCTCCGCCTCTGGCAAAAACGTGCTGAAGGTAGCCACCAATGCCACCTATGTACCCTTTGAATTCAAAACAAAGGACGGCAAGGACTATACGGGCTACGAAATCGACGTGGTGAGGGCGGTGGCCAAGGAAATGGGAAAGGACGTGGAATTCCGGAACATCGCTTTTGATGGACTCATCCCCTCCCTCCAGTCCAAAGAAGTGGACATGACCGCTTCCGGTATGACCGCCACTAAGGAAAGGGCGGAAAAAATCCTTTTCGCTGCGCCTTTCTATGAAACAAAACTGGCCGTAGTCACCAAGGCAGACAGCGACATCTACTCCGTGGACGACATGACAAAGGGCCAGGAAGTGGCTGTGCAGGTAGGCACCACCGCCGCTTACTACGCTCAGGACAAGGGCATGAAGACAAGAAACTTTGACCACTCCTCCGACATCATCATGGAACTGAAAGCCGGCGGCGCTGTGGCAGGCATCCTGGACAAACCGGCAGCGGACTACTTTGTAGCCACCGACGGCAAAGGCGCCTTCCGCGTGGTGGACGTGCCGGATTCCAAGGTCCAGTACTTCGCCTTCGGCTTCAACAAGGACAACAAGCAGCTGCAGCAGGAAGTGAATAAGGCCATTGCAGACCTGAAACAGAAGGGAACCTTGAACGAACTTCACGAAAAGTGGTTCAAAACCCCGCTCCCTGAAATGCCGGCTACCGCAGAAGAGGCACTGGGCATCTAATCATAGTGCAAAAAAAGAGCTCCCCGAGGGGGGCTCTTTTTTAGTGGGCTGATGGGCTGGCAGGACAGCTATCCGCTATCTGCTATCCGCTATCCGCTTCCCGCCGACTGGTATGTACTACCGATTGTCTCATATGCTTCGGGTACCGAGATTCTTCGCTTCGCTCAGAATGACGAGCCCGGCGGGAGAATGGCTGCACTGCAGCCATCCCCCTCCACCGCTCACGCGGTCCCCCTCCCCCATAGATGGGGGAGGCAAGTCACGTAACGCTGTCTTCATACTTATCGCCGAAAGTGATACCACCACCCTCTGAACCCTTTGAACCTTTTGAACCCTCTGAACCCGGGGCCGCTCTGCGGCCCCTACATCTTCTCCACTTCTATAGCTTTCCCATAGGTGAAGGACCAGAGGTAGAGGTGGGACACCGGTTTGCCCAGAAGTTTTTCCGCTGCTTCTCCGTAGACCTGGAGCTGGATTTTGTAGTGGTTTTTCAGTTCTTCTTCCGTCATGGTGCGGTCGGTTTTGTAGTCGATGATGATGAAGTCTTTTTCGTATTCCAGAAGGCAGTCCATGACGCCCTGGAGGAAGATGTTTTCGCCTTCTTCGCAGTCGGGATAGAAGGAACGGGCGGGGAGGAGGATGGAGAAGGGCATTTCTTTCCGAATGGCAGAGGCGGTTTTCATTTTTTCCGCCAAAGGACCTCTGGCGAAGGTCAGGAGGGAGGAGACAGGGGTGGGTTTCCTTTTTCCGGATAGAAGGATATGTCCTTCTTCTTCGGTGAATACTTTCTTTTCCACCAGCCCGTGGAGGGCGGATTCTATGGCAGCTTCCTCTGCCGGAAGGGTGGTGAAGTCTATCATTTCCATGGCCCTGTGCATGAGGGTGCCGAAGGAGGTGCCCTGGTATTTCGTTTCATCTCCGGAGAGGAAGAGGGGCGGCGCCGCATAGTCGGCGTCCAGGGCGTCGTCTCCGTCCTGCGCCAGAATCACCGATGGCAGAGGCGGTTCATCGCTTTCCTTGTATTCCGCCAGTTCCCGGAGGTGTACGGCGGCGGTGGCGGTGAGTTTGGCCGGCGTTTCCAGGGCGCCTCTGTGGCCGTAGGTCCAGGAGAGCTGGGCGTCCATCCAGCCCGGCGCTTTGCAGGGAAGATGGGTGAGGAAATGGGAAAGTTCCGTTTTTTCTTCCCTGTTTTCTTCCTTTGGCGACGGAAGGATTTCTTCGGTGCCCTTCCTGTCCAGTGCTTCCTTTTCCTCTTCCGTAAGAAGGTCGGTCTGGCTGGTGATGGAGAAGGTGAAGAGGGAGTGGTCAGAGGGGGCGTCATTCCGATAGGATGGGATTTTCCCCGCCCGATCCCAGGCCTCTTTCATGGTGCGGTGATGCAGGGCGGCAGGCATGACCCAGTCGAGGAAGGATTTCGCGTTGGCTATGAGGTGGGCGGGAAGGGGAGAAAGCTCTTCGCCCATTCCTGCGGAGGCGAGGGAGGTGGTCCAGCGGTCCAGCTCAGCAGCGGCGTCCTTTTTGATGGCCGTGATGAAGAGTTTGTCCCGGGCCCGTGTCATGGCCACGTAGAGAAGGCGGGCCTCTTCTGCCATATTTTCCCTTCGGGACGCTTCCCGGAGGGCGTACCAGTAGAGGCTGGGCCAGCGGACTTTATTTTTCTTGTCGTAGTACTGGATGCCAAGGCCCAGGTCTTTGTGGCAGATGGCGGTCTGCCAGGTGTCCCGGAGGTTGAATTCCTTCTGGGCGTCCGCCAGAAAGACCACCGGAAATTCAAGGCCCTTGCTCTTGTGGATAGTCATGATGTGGACGGAGTCAGGAATCGAGGAAACGGTCTGGGCTTTGAAGGATTTCTTCTCCTTTTTCAGCTGGGACAGGTAGTTCAGAAAGGAGTAGAGCCCGCTTTTGGGGGCGCTGTCCCGCTCCAGGGCCAGATGGTAGAAGGAAAGGATGTGCCCCGCCCGCCAGGCACCGCCGGAGAGGCCGGATACATAGGTGAGGTAGTCCGTATCTCCCAGAATGCGGCGAAGAAGGGGCGCCGTGCCGTCACGCATGGCGTTTTTCCGCCAGTCCCTGTAGAGGGTAAGGAAGCGGCGGAGTTTCTTTTCCTTTTCTTCCGAAAGGACGGTGGATGGAAGGACGGACCATAGGTCTGTTTCGCACAGGTCTGCCTTTTCCAGATACAGAAGGGTGAGGTCCTTTTCATCCAGCCCTACGAAGTAGGAGCGGAGCACCGCAGCCAGGGCCAGGTCCTGCCGCGGGTTGTCCAGAATTTTCAGGAGGGCCCACAGGATTTCCACTTCTCCATTTTCCATGAAATCCTCTTCCTTGTCGGAAACGGCGGGAATGTGGTTTTCCTCCAGCACCTTCATGAGCTGGGGCCCTTTGCCTGCAATGGAACGGAGAAGGATGACAATATCCCCGTATTTCATGGGCCGGAAGGTACCGCTCTTTTCCATTACCATGCCGCCGTCCATCATTTCATGGATGCGGCGGGCAATGAGGCGTCCTTCCAGGGCCATGTTTTCCATGTCCTTCACATCGTCGGAAACATCCGCTTCCTCCATGTCCTTTCGGTCGATGAGGTCTATGGAAACGCTGCCGCCCACGTAGGCGGAGGGCCTCTTTTCTTCATGACGGCCGGCGTAGAGGGCTTCCGCGTCTCCGTAGTCCAGTTCCAGGGTTTTTCTAGTCATCATCTGGCGGAAGATGAAATTGATGGAGGAAAGAATGGCGGCGTCGCTTCGGAAATTGCGGTTCAAGTCGATGCGGTGGGAGGGGGCATCCTTTTCCAGGGAATATTCATGGTATTTTTCAAGGAAAATGGTGGGGTCCGCCTGACGGAAGCGGTAAATGCTCTGCTTAATGTCGCCTACCATGAAGCGGTTATTTCCGGTAGATACCAGGGTGGTGATGAGCTCCTGCACGCCGTTGGTGTCCTGGTATTCATCAATCATCACTTCCTTGAACCGGCTGCGGATGGACAGGGCAGCGGCAGAGGGGAAGGAAGCTGCCTTTTCCGGCGTGAAGGCAGGATTGTCCCGGTCCAGCAGGATGTCCAGGGCGTAATGTTCCATGTCATTGAAATCCATAAGGCCTTCCTGTTTCTTTCGACTCTTCAGGGCGGCGGAGAAATCAAGGGCAAGGCGGGAAAGGACGGTGACCGTGGGAAGCATGGCCGCCGTTTCTTCTATCCACTGCTTTTCCGGTATCTGGGCGAAGGGGGCGATTTCCTTCTGCCACAGCTTCTTAGCGCTTTCACGAAGGTTCTTGATGGTTTCCGCATCCTCTGAATTGGTGAAGTCTGCGGATTTGGCAAAATGAAAGGCTTCTGCCTGGGCCTTGCTCATGCCCTTCAGTCGAGCAAAGGCAAAGGAGGGCAGGCGGAACCAGTCCTTCCAGCTTTTCATGGAGGAAAGGGTGGAGAAATAGGCGTATTCGCCGCTCATCTGCTCGCTGTATACTGCCTCTGCCGCCGGATTCATTTCCATGATGGCAAATATCTGGCGGTAGGAGTCCATGATTTTTTCGGAAAGGGAAATGAGCTTTTCCAATACCGGCTTATCCCAGGGAAGGTCATCCATGGAGGCATTTTTAGGGATGCGGTAGCTGTCCGGAAGGCGCCGTATCCAGTCCTCCGGGAAGGGGAGGGAGGATGCGAAATGGAAAATGCGGAGCACCATGTCCTTCAGCGCCCGGTCCTGGTAGCGGTCCGCAAAAAGGTCCACCGTATCAAGAAAGTCGGGATTTCCCTTTTCATACCATCTTTCCAGCACGGAGGACAGCACATCGTCCTCCAGCAGGAACTCTTCGTTCTCATCGGAAATAATCCTTGTTTTTGGGTCCAAGTCCAGAAGGTAGAAATACTGGCGGATAATGGACTGGAAATAGGAGTCCAGCGTGGAAATCTGGGCGCTTCCCAGAAGGGAAATCTGCTTCTCCAGATGGCGGATGCGCCCTTCGTCGTCGGCATCGTCCGCCTCCTTCAGGGCATCCGAAAGAGCCTGGGAAATACGGGCCTTCATTTCGCTGGCGGCGGCCTTCGTAAAGGTGAGCACCAGAAGCTCATTAATGTCCGTATGGTTCTTTGGATCCTTCACCAGGCGGGCAATCCGTTCCGTGAGGACCGCCGTCTTTCCACTGCCCGCAGCGGCGGAGAGAAGAAGATTCTTCCCCCTCACCGAAAGGGCTTCTTCCTGTTCTTTTGTCCAGTGATTACTCATAATTATTCTCCTTTCAGTGGGGGATTAGTGTGCTGGTGTGCTAGTGGGCTGGTGGGATAGTGGGACAGTGGGACAGTGAGGGGGCTGTCGTCTTCCGGCTCCCGGCTCCCCGCTGACTGGTATTTACTGACGATTGTCTCATATGCTTCGAGTACTGCGCGCATTCTGCATAGAATGCGCGAGTCGACCAAAGTTGGCCCTGCGTAGAACAGAAATGTAGCAACATTGTTATTCTTATCCTCGTACACCCTTTTGCCACTTCGTGGCACTTCCCCTCAAGGGGAAACGAGAAATTTAGAATCGCTTTCCTTTTGGTTGGTCGACCGGCGATTCTTCGCTTCGCTCAGAATGACGACCCCGGCGGGGAGGAAAAGCCGTAACGTCCGCCGCGGAGCGGCGTTTAAAACTCATCGCCCGTTAGGGCGATACCTTCCCCTCTGAACCCTTTGAACCTTTTGAACCCTCTGAACCTGCAGGCCCTTCGGGCCTGTCCTCAGCCATTTCCGCCAGCTGCTTTTTCAGCTCTCTATCGGTGGGAAGGTTTACGTAGTCGTAGCTTTCGCCTTCACCTTTGGGGTCGAAGCGGCAGATGGCGTGGTAGGGGCAGTAGGTGCAGGGGACCTGGTTCCTGTAGCGCACCGGGCGGATGGGAATATTTCCTTTCTCCATGCGGTGGTAGATTTCCAGTAGTTTCCGTTTCACGATGGTGAGAAGGTTTTTGAAATCGTCGGCGGAAAGGGTGGAGGCGGTCTGGGTGAGGGCGCCCTTTGTCGTAAATTTCACGGGAAGGAAGGAGTCCTCTTCTCCGGCGGCGCTGTCCAGGCGGCGCACCGTGTCGGCGTCGGAGAGAATCCAGCCGGAGGTACTGTCCCTGTCCTTCACCGGCGGCGTTCCTCCCGGCGGTACGGCGGGGAGGCTCTTGATGTCGCCGGAGAGGTAGATGTACATGAGGGCGGCGGGAAGGAGGCCTTCGCCCCCTTCTTCTTCCACGTCCAGAAGGTAGGTAAGAAGCTGGAGCTTCAGCCCCGCCACTGCTTCCTGCAATGTGGCGGTGGTGTTTCCTGTTTTGTAGTCGAAAATGGCTACGGCCCTGCCGTCGCTGTCGATACGGTCGATTTTGCCGTTTAAGGTGAAGGTGTCCTTTTCTCCTGAGAGGTGGAGGTAGAATTCCTTTTCCAATGCTTTGGTGTCAAAGGAGCTGTTTTGGCTCCATTTGCGAAGGGCCGTGAGGGAACGGCGGAATGTTTCGTTCAGTGCCCTTTCCGTATAGCGGGAGGCACCGTCGGCGTGGAGGGCACCGTATCGAACCTTGGGGGCCAGGCGGGAGGCAATGGTTTCGGAAAGGTTCTGTATATCTTCGTCCGTGGCGTCACGCCACTGCTTCTTTTGGCCCGACAGGGCTTCGCCGAACTGATGAAGCCCGGCATGAAGGTAATTGCCGAAATCGAGAGATTCCATTTCCCCTTCGTCCCGCTTGTCTATTTTAAGGCCGTAGCGGACAAAGTACATGAAGGGGCAGCGTCGGTAGCTTTCAAAGCGGGTGACGGAGCCGAAGAAGCGGCCTCCCGGTTTGAAGAGCCTCTCCGCCAGCTCTCCCGGAAGCGGCGGTGCTTCGTTTTTATACCGGAAACCGGAAAGGGCGTCGGTGATGTCATTTTCATAGCCTCTGTCCTTTGCCCAGCGCACCAGGCCGGCCCAGGGGGAGTTTTCTTCCGGCATTTTTTCCCGGAGTATGGCGGGAAGCAGGGAGAGGGCCTGCCGGGGATTGGCGAAATAGGTGTGGTCCGTTTCCCTGTCCTCCGGCGCAAGGGCGCGCTCTTCGGAAGCATAGCCCAGGCGGCGGAGCTGGGAAATGAGGAAGGAAGGCTCCGTGTCATTATGGTCGTCGTTTACGGAGGGCATGGTGATGTAGAGGGCTTTCTTCGCTCTGGTGAGGGCGAGGTACGTGAAAAACTGCTCCTTGTGCACCTCTTCCAAAAGGCTTTCGCCGAAAATGAGGCGGCTGTCTTTGAAAATCTTCTGCCGTTCCAGTTCCGTGAAGAAGCCTCCCTCTTCCACGCGGCGGGGAAATTCCCCTTCCACCGCGCCGGGAATGAAGACGGCATCCGCTTCCATGGCATAACCTCTGTCCATACCGGTGACGGTCACATGGTCCAGGGTGGGAGGAATGGTGGAGTAGGTGAGGGCGGAAAGGCCGTCTTCAAAGATGGAGAGGAAATTCTTTTCTGAAATTTCATCATCGCCGGCGGTGTGGACGATTTCATCCAGGAGGGAAAGAATCTTTTTCCATACCTGCAGGTGGGGGCGAAGGTTGGTGTGGAGCACTTCTCCTTCATCCATGGCGCACAGGGTGTCCGGTATCTTTTCATCCATCATCCACTGGTACAGGAGGCGGCACCGGTCTTTGACCCTTGGCCTTTGGCTCCATTTTTCCGCCAGCCCGTCCAGCATAGTGGTAAGGCGCCTGCGCCATTCGTTGGCCTCTATGAGTTCTGCCTGCTCCTTTTCGGAAAGGGGTGGCGCCGGTGCGTCCAAATCCCGGTAAGTACGGAATTCCCATGGCTCATGGTACTGCCAGGGACGGATGCCGTGGGAGAGCACATAGTTTTCCAGCCGGTCCACGTCTTCTTCCTTCCATTCCGGCAGGAGGAAGGTTTTCAGCATGCGGAAAATGGTTTCCCGCTGCCAGCCGCTGTTTTTTCGGCTGCATTCGGACGTGAGGAAGCGGACCAGGCTGCTGAGAAGCACCACCAGGGGATGGTTGTTCATGGGATGTTTGCGGTCGATGAAACCGGGGATTTCATAGCGCTTGAAGGACCGCTCAAATGCATCGACGTAGTCCTCCGGATTTCTGAGAAGCACCAGAATGTCCCGGAAGCGGAGGTGGCGGTCCCGCACCAGGGACAGAATGGTTCGGGAGATGAAATCCACTTCCTCCGCCCGGTGTGAGGCGGTGATGAGATGAAGTCCTTCGTCGGGAACCGGATTTTCCGCTTTGGGAAGGCAGCAGCGTTCAGGGCGCCGGTTGAAGAACGAGCGGGCCACGGCTTTCAGGTGAGGAGAGGAAAAACGGCAGTCCTCGGACAGAGTGACCGATGAGAAATGGCGCTCTTCCGCAGAAAGGAGGGAGAAGAGATGGAAGGGACGGGAGAAATTGGGGTTCATCACCGCTTCTTCAGGCCGGTCCATCTGCAGGGTCATGGTGACCTCCTCTGCCGTGTGAAGAAGGGCGTAGACGATGTGGATTTTCTGGGGCGCCATGCCGTTGAACCCGTCAATCCAGATGCGGGAGGAAGAAAGGGTGGGGGACTTTGGAATTTCCCGGGCCAGCAGGTCGAAAAGGCTTCCCTGGTAGTCGAAATGGTCCTTCAGGTAGCGGTGGTAGGCACGGTACAGGAGGGCGAGGTCCGCCATCTTCCGCCCCAGCGGGCTGTCTCCCTGGGCTGCGGCGGCATTTTCCAAATCCTCTTCCGATACGCAGAACATATCCAGCTGGTGGAAAAAGCCGGTGAGCTCCTCTGAAAAGTGGGGCTGGGATGCGGCTTTCATAATCATTTTGAGATGTCCCTTATTTTCTTCCAAAAGGCGGCGCAGGATAATCTGCTGCCCCAAAGGAGACAGGGCATCGCTCACAGGAGAGTGGAGCTCCTGGAATACGCGGTAAGCCAGACGGGAAAAACCGCACACCGTTACATTGGTGAAGCCCTTCTCCGGGAAGGATTCCGCCAGCCGGTACTCCGCCGTGTAGGTGCCCTGGTCCGGCACCAGAAGAAAGGCCTTCCGCTCCGGATGTCCTGCCACATATTCCCTGATTTCCCGGCAGCACCGCTCTGTTTTCCCCGTGCCGGCGCGGCCGAATATGAAATGAAGTCCCATGGTATCCATCCTTTCCAAAGCTCTATATGACAGCTTTATTATACTATAGATGGAAGATGGTAGACGATAGATTTCAGACGGCTGTCCGCTATCCGCTATCCGCTTTCCGCTGTCCGCCGACCGGTATGGGTTAGTGAGCTGGTGGACAGGTGAACTGGTTGGCGTCACTATCGGCATGTACCAAGATTCTTCGCCCGGGGTCAGAATGACTGTATCCGGCGGGCGAATGGCTGCACTGCAGCCATCCCCCTCCACCGCTCACGCGGTCCCCCTCCCCCATAGATGGGGGAGGCAAGTCACGTAACGCTGACTTTATAATCAGCGCTTCCTTAGGGCGATACCACAACCTTCGCGCCAATAGGCGCGTCAAACTTAAGAACCCTTAGAACCTTCGGCCCGCAGGGCCGTCAACCTTCCCTTTTGAACCTGGGGCGGCAAAGCCGCCCCCTTTGTGATACAATAGATATGTTTCTCTATAGTAAGTAATGAAAGGTATGACATGTCTGAAAATAAAATCTGGACCCGAGAATTCGTGGGAATGGGGCTCACGAATTTATTTTATTTTATGTCCCAATACATATTGCTTACCGCCCTTCCTGTGTTTATCATGGATGATTTAGGGAAGGGGCAGTGGGAGGCGGGCATGGCTATGACCTGCTTCCAGATCGGCACTGTGCTCTGCCGCCCTGTGGCTGGTCGGATTATTGACAGCGTGAATAAACAGAAGCTCCTCCTGGGAGCGTCTCTCGTCTTTTTCCTTCTTATGGCCGGTTTCTATTTTGCTTCCGGCCTTCATGTGGTATGGTTCCTCCGTTTGATTCATGGTGCCGTCTTTGCTATTGGCACCACGGCGTCGGCGGCCATGGCGGCACTGGTTCTGCCCCGGCGGTGCAAGGGGGAAGGCATCGGTTATTTTGCGGTGAGCGGCAATATGGCCATGGTCATCGGCCCTCTGGTGGGGCTTCTCATTATGGATTATCTGGGCGCCCATCCCCTTTTTGTTTTCCTGGCCCTCCTGGCGCTGGGAGCGCTGGCGGCAGGAAATGGGAAGAAGCTGCCCGATGAAGTCATCCTTCCGGATGGAAAAAAGCGGAAGGGCTTCCATATCGGCGATTTCATAGAAAAAAGGGCCTTTCCTTCCGTTATTCTGGGAGGCCTTGTGTTTTTTGCCTACGGCGGGGTGCTTACTTTTATTCCCATGTATACCAGAAGTCTGGGCATGGGCGGCAGCACCAGCCTGTTTTTCCTGGTGTTTGCCCTGGTCATTGTGGTGACACGGCCCTTTGTGGGATATCTCTTTGATCACCACGGCCCCAATGCCACGGTGTATCCGGGATTTGCCTTTTTCTCTCTGGGCTTCATCCTGTTCAGCCAGGCAGGAAATCTGCCGCTCCTTCTCCTTTCGGCGGCGGTGCTGGGCATCGGATTTGGCGCTCTGGCGCCGGCTTTCCAGACACTGGCGGTGCAGAGTGCGCCGCCGTCCCGGGCAGGGGTGGCAACCTCCACCTATTTCTGGTCCCTGGATATTTCCGTAGGTCTGGCGGCAACCCTATTGGGCATGGCAGCCAATGCCTTCGGCTATCCCTTCATGTACGGCGTCATCTGCCTGGCTTCTTCTCTCCTGGGCCTTGCGTACTATTTCTTCTGGAGAAGAAGCCTTTCCTGATTTTGGACATGCAAAAAGAGCGCTGAAGACGTGAAAATCATTTCTTCAGAGCTCCTTTTGTTTGAGGTTTCCTGTCCGACTTGGAGACCATGTGATTCATGCAGGACTGGTACAGGGAAAGACGCTGAAAAGGGGAAGGAAATTCGTCATCCTGGGTGCTTTCATCCTGGCAGCGGTGATTACCCCTACGCCGGACATCCTCACCCAGTCCCTCCTGGCGCTGCCGGCCATTGCTCTCTATGAAATCTCACTCCATTTCATAAAACTTTTGGAGAAGGCAAAGGGCCGGGAAAAATAAAACAGCATGCTTTGATTTTCTCAATGCAATAAAAAGGACTGCCCCTCAGGGCGGCCTTTTTTACTGTGAAATGATGGGATTTCGCGGCAGATGATTTCCCTGTAAAAAAATGGTACAATGAGGGTGAAAAGATTTATTTTAGATAGTTAAGGATAAAGAGGTGAGAAAAATGAAGAAGCAGAAAGGACAGGACCTTATTGAGTATGCCCTCATGCTGGCACTGGTGGTAGGCATCGGAGGCTTTATCTACACTCAGGGGTATGGGGCGAATATTTCAGGCGTTTTCAATAATGCAGGAAACCTGCTGGAACAGGTGGATAAGTCACAGGAAGAGGCAAAAGAAGAAGCGGCCCGAAATGCGGACAGAAGCTATGCGGACTATTTAGGGGAGCTGCTGAAGAAGGCGGTTGCCAATGGAACCATCAAATTAAGTAATGGCAGTTCTGTTTATCTGCTTGTGCAGAATGAACCAAACTCAAAATATAGTGGAACGCATATGAATGCGGCCAAAACCGGCGATACGGTTGTTTGGGTTGGTAGCAAGAAATATGGAAAAGAGGCGTGGTTTAGCGATATACTGGACGCTGCGGGCGGTGACTACAGTAATGCTGGTGTTCAGCAGAACGGCGTGTTCTGGTACGGCGTGCAGATTAAAAAAGATTCCACCGGAAATGGATATACCCTGTCCTATATGGACAGCAATACGCCCAGCTACAATAGCGATAAAACCGGCTTTGACATTAATGAGGCCAATCCCCCTTACAAGACAGAACCCTGGACACCCTGAAGAAATATTCCTCAAAGCAGCTTCGGCTGCTTTTTTTATTGGCCTTATCCCTATGCTTTTTATCTGCCGTGCCGCCTCTCAAGAAATAAGAAACTATTCCAATTTTTTGCATAACCCTTCATAATATGCTATCTTTAATACAAGAAAAGAAATATTTTATCATGAGCATTTTATATACAAAACAAAGCATGACATTCATCAAAACCCATCTTTTATCTGGAGGCTTTTATGAACCAGTATGTATATGAAGTCGAAGAGGGGAAGGGGCTTTCGGAGGTTATTTCCCAATTTCAGCGTGCACGGAAAAAGGAAGACCGGCATCTTTTGATTTCCATTTTCCATGCATCCAATGACAGGAAAATCATAGCAGAAGACCTGGCTCTCCTGAAGGAAGCCTTTCCTGGTGCGGAGATGGCAGGCATGAGCTCCTCCGGCAGCATTATGAACGGGCACATGGTGCTGGACCGCAGTGTGGTGAGCTTTTCTGCTTTCCAGGATACGGAGGTGAAGGTCTTTTCCTATGACATTTCCGCCATGACACCGGCAGAGGCAGGGGAAAGGGCGCTGGAGACTTTCAGTAAGATTCCTCATCTTTCAGGCATCGAAATATTTACCACCCTGTCCACGGTGGATGTGGACGATTTCCTCACTGCCCTTGATAATCTGCCGCCGTCTGTGGCTGTTTTTGGCGGCGGCGCCGATACTTATGCCGGCGGCGATGATACCTGCGTTTTTGGCAATGGTTTCATTTCACGAAAAGCTATCGTAGCCGTATGCTTTGCGGGAAAGGTGAAAATCCGCGTATACCAGAACCTGGGCTGGCAGCCTTTGGGGAAGGCCATGACCATTACTGCCACTGACGGGGACAAGGTGATTCGGGAGCTGGACGGAAAGCCTGCCATTCATGTGTATGAAAAATACCTGAAAATCAAGAAATCCGACTTCGGCGGGCAGCAGCTCATGTCCTTTCCTCTCATCATCCTGAGAAACGGCCGTATGCTGGCCCGTCTTCCCGCGGCCTGCCGGGAGGACGGAAGCCTTGTGATGTCGGCCAACTGCTTTGCAGGAGAAGAAGCGCGGCTGGCCTACGGCGATCCCAATGAAATCATTGAGCGCTGCCAGGCGAACACAAAGGAAATCCGACAGTTTTCGCCGGAAGGAATCACCATTTTCTCCTGCATTACCAGGCGCCTTTTCCTTAAAGAAGATACAAACCAGGTGCTGGCCCCCTACGGTGAAATCGCACCGGTCTGCGGCGGCTACGCCCACGGGGAAATCAGCCGGCTCCACGGAAAGACGGAGGCCCTCAACATGACCCTGGTGGCGGCGGTGTTCCGCGAAAGGGAAGGAAATGGAGACAGCGGCAGGGATCCGTCGTCCATCGTTTTCCAGAGCGGCTCCATGACCACCATCCAGCGGCTGGCCTCCTTCATCACCGTTTCCACGGCGGAACTGGAAAGAACCAATGCCCTCCTGGCGGAGGCCAACCGGAAGCTCTCCTACGTGGCTGCCCACGACGGTCTCACCGGCCTTCTGAACCGGGAAAGCATAGAGTCCGTCCTGAACCGCCTGGTACGGGAAAGAAGGAAAGACAGAATTGATTTTTCCGCCATTATGATAGACCTGGATGATTTTAAATCCATCAATGATATTCACGGCCACAGCGAAGGGGACCGGGTGTTAAAGGAAGTGTCCTCCATTTTTATGGATGAAATCAAACCTCCCCAAAAGGCAGGCCGCTGGGGCGGCGACGAATTCGTCATCCTCCTTCCGGATACAGGGGAAGACAAGGCCTTCGCCCTGGCGGAAAGGCTGAAAAAAGAATTCCAAAGGCTGGTAAAATGTGGAGGAAAATCGGTCTCCGCCAGCTTTGGCGTCACCTCGTCCAAAGAGGGAGAAACCTTCGACTCCTTCTACAGAAAAATGGACACCGCCCTTTACCATGCCAAGTTTAAAGGAAAAAACAGAATTTTCATCATATAAAAAAGAGTCGTCATCTCCGGGATGACGGCTCTTTATATGGGCGTTTTTTGGTCTGGGATGGTTTAGTGGACTGGTGGGATGGTTAGAGTCACTAACGGCATGTACAAAGATTCTTCGCCCGGGGTCAGAATGACGATGGGGCGGGAAGGTTAGTACGTAATACAGTCTGGCGTCTGATTTCTAACGTCTAATTCACGCCCCTATCCTCCGTCGCCTGACGGTGCCCCCTTCCCTGGGAAGGGGGCTTTAGCACTTCGCCATGAAGCACTGGCGATACAAAGGTAAATCCCGTAACGCTGGCTTCATACTCATCGCCGAAGGCGATACCACTACCCTTTGAACCTTCTGAAACTTTTGAACCTCCCGACCGCTATGAGCCCTTTAGCACCCAAAGGGGCGCTAAACTTTATTCTTCCTCATACAGCGGATTCACCAGGCGGATAATCCATTTCTCGCCTCCCGTGAATTTACTGTTATATTTCCTGGCCGTATCTTCGTACCGTTTCCGCAAATCCTTCACCGTCTCTTCCAGGGTGGTGATAGTTTTCACGGCGGTGTCGGAGCGCATGTCTTTTCCGCACACCGGGCAGAGGGGCGGATGGATGAAGCTGCGGTTTACCCTGGATTTGCAGTGGGGACAGGATATGAAGGGGGTGGAGAATTTCTTTTCATTCTGTTCCTTTGAATAGGAAGCAAGGCGCTCTTCCTTTTCGTGGAGCCTTTTTTCCAGAGATACCATTTTCGGTGAAGGGGCGATGCCGATTTTGTATTTCACGGCGTAGGAGGTGGGAAGATCCTTCAGATATTCCAGGGCCTGGGTGCGGGTGTTGCACACTTTTTCCTTGAAAAAGAGGCCTTTGAATACTTTATTGGCTTCCCTTTTGCCGAAGCCCTCCTTCAGCATGTCTTCCTTCATGGTGTCCTTCATCCACTGGGAAGGCTTTGTAAGGTCAAATTCCCAGATTTTTTCCTTCCAGGAATGGCGGGCGGCTTCACCGGCGGCGGGGGCTGCTTTCTTTTCTGCTTTTTTCTCTTGTTTTTCCGGGGCAGGCTGGGAGAAGAGGCTCTCTTCTTCCAGCTCCATTTTTTTCTTCATGTGAATCTCCTTATGGTTGTAAAGTACATGAACAACTATAAACCATATTTCTTTTTTCAGCAACAAAAAAAGGAGCCGTGAAAGATGATTGTCATTTTCACAGCTCCCTTTCCTCGTTATCTTTCCGGCGGGAGTCCGGCGTATTCTCTGGCGAAGTCGGAGAAATTGTCGATAATGTATTTTTTCAGCATTTCTGCGGGCGGCGAAAGTTTTTCGCCCTTCTTCCAGGACAGGCTGATGTAGCGCTGGCAGTTCGGGGTGGCAATGGGCACCAGGGCCACATGGTCGCCGCCTACGCCGTGCCAGGTGATGCGGGGGGCAAAGGAAACGCCCAGGCCTGCGCGGATGAATTCGCGGACCGTCATGGGACTGTCGCTTTCCAGCACCACATGGGGCACGAAGCCTGCCATGCGGCAGTAGAAATCGGTGATGGTGCGAAGGCTGGCGCCGGCTTCCAGGGAAATGAAGCCGGCCTTTTCAAATTCGTCCAGATTGACGGAGGATTTCCGGGCGTGCGGGTCTGTGTCCGGCATGGCCAGCATAATGTCTTCCTTCAGCAGGGTGACGGAATGGTCGTTTTCGATGGGGTTGATGGAGGAGGACAGGAAAAGGTCCACATGGTTCTGGCTCTGCTGTCCCGGCTTGTTGTGCTGCTGCAGGATTTCAAAGCGGATATCCGGATGTTCCTGGCGGAAGCGGGTGAGGAAGGCCGGAATAATCATGGAAGCCGCAAAAAGGGAAATGGTGACGGTAAGTTTCTGGGCTTCCTTGGTGTCTGCCAGTTCCTTCTGGGCGCCATGGAGTTCCTGCATGATGCGGTTCGTGTGGCGGAGAAGAATTTCGCCGTACTTGGTGAGTACGATGTTGCGTCCGCTTCTGGAGAAGAGCGGCACGCCCAGCTCCGTTTCCAGCACTTTGATGGTGTGGGACAGGGAAGGCTGGGAAATGTGAAGGGCTTCAGCAGCGCGGGTCAGGTGCTGGAGCTCAGCTGTTTTCTGGAAATAGCTCAAAGCGAGGAGCGTTAATTTCATGGTATCTCCCTCAATTCCAATGGTGGAAATTAAATAAAAAACAATAGCTTCTTTTATCTAATTATACACTTGGCTCTATCAATAATCAATAAATATTAAATATCATGCATTGTAATTTAGAAATTCCGGCAAATGATTCATTTTCGCGAAATGGCCTGGAAGCATAGAGATTATGGAAGACTTGGCGGCAATTGGCAGGAAAAGGAAATATGGGATGGTATTTATAAAAATATTTTATAGAAACCTCTGCAGAAGAAGGGACATTTTCTTCGGTGGATGGCGTTTTTATTTTTTCATTGACAGAAGGGGAAGATGGTGTGAAAATGTACTATATACATTGAAGTAAAGGAGAAAAACAAATGGAATTTTTTATTGATACTGCTGATGTAGAGGCCATTCGCAAGGCCAATGACATGGGATTCATTTCCGGTGTCACCACCAATCCTTCCCTCATTGCCAAGGAAGGCAAAGATTTCCATGCCACCATCAAAGAAATCGCTTCCATCGTGGACGGTCCTATTTCTGCGGAAGTGCTGGCTGACGATGCGGAAGGCATGATTGAAGAGGGCAGGGTGCTGGCCGGCCTGGATCCCCATGTGGTGGTGAAGATTCCGATGACCCCGGAAGGCATGAAGGCCGTCAAGGGTCTGAAAAAGCTGGGCATCCGTACCAACGTGACCCTGGTATTCTCCGCCAACCAGGCACTTCTGGCAGCCCGTGCAGGCGCTTCCTTCGTAAGCCCCTTCGTAGGCCGTATTGATGATATCGGCTGGGACGGCATCGAACTCATCCAGACCATTTCCGAAATTTTCGAACTCCACGGCATTGAAACCAAAATCATTGCCGCTTCCATCCGGAAGCCCCAGCATATTATGCAGTGTGCCCTGGCAGGCGCTGACATTGCCACCGTTCCTTTCCAGGTGCTCATGGATGCCATGAAACATCCTCTCACGGACAACGGCATTGCAAGGTTCAAGGCAGACTGGGCCAAAGCCAACATGAAATAAAAGTAAGTCGGATAAAAGACCTTCCTTTTTCGGGGAAGGTCTTTTTGTCTTTTACCACCTGAATCAGGCATGATGATAAGTATGCATTTCATTTTTATCATGGCCTGCTATAATGATTTATATATTGTATAGGATAGTCTGATTATGGCGAGCAGGCTGTCACAGGGGGGGCAACATGAGACATATTGATTTCACGTCCGGCGATGTGGGGAAGAAAATCCTGCTCTTTTCCCTGCCCCTCATGGTGGGAAATGTATTTCAGCAGCTCTATAACGTGGTGGATACGCTGGTGGTGGGAAAATTTCTGGGCGAAGCGCCGCTGGCGGCAGTGGGAAGCGCCTACACCCTCATGATTTTCCTTACCTCCATACTGATTGGCCTCACCATGGGGTGCAGTGTTTATTTTTCCCTCTGTTTTGGACGGAAAAATTTTGACCGCATGAGACAGTCCATCTTTATTTCCTTCCTATCCATCGGCCTTTTGACCATCGTCATGAACGGCGCCGTTTACATCCTTCTGGATGGCCTTATTTCCTTCATGCAGGTGCCTTTTGAGGTTATTCCCTATATCCGGGATTATTTGTGGTGGATATTTGCAGGACTTTGGGCGGTGTTCCTCTTTAACTTCGGCGCCGCCCTCCTTAGGGCAGTGGGGGATTCGGTGACGCCCCTTCTCTTCCTCATCCTTTCGTCCCTGATGAATGTGGTACTGGACATCCTCTTTGTGGTGTATCTGGACTTCGGCGTGGCCGGCGCCGCCCAGGCCACCGTCATTTCCCAGTATGTTTCCGGCGTGGGTATCTTTATTGACTGCCTTTTTAGGAAAGATTTCCATATTTCAAGGAAAGACATGGTCTGGAGCAGGCAGGTCTTCTGTGATATGTCGGAGCTTTCCCTTCTCACCAGCCTGCAGCAGAGTATCATGAATTTCGGCATCCTTCTGGTGCAGGGGCTGGTGAATAGCTTCGGAACCACCGTGATGGCCGCCTTTGCGGCAGGCGTGAAAATCGACACCATCGCCTATTCGCCGCTCCAGGATTTCGGCAACGCCTTTTCCACCTATGTGGCCCAGAACTATGGAGCCGGAAGCAGGGACCGCATACGGCGGGGCATCCTGACGGCGGGCAAGATGATTTTCATTTTCTCCCTCCTTGCCAGCTGCATCGTATCCTTTCTGGCGCCAGGCCTCATGGGCTTCTTCGTACCGGAAACGGCGAAGGATGTCATTGCTGTGGGGAGTCATTACCTTCGTATCGAAGGAAGCTGCTACCTGGGCATCGGCATCCTCTTCATGCTCTATGGCTTCTACCGCGCCGTGAAACGGGCGGCCATGAGCGTGGTGCTTACCATCCTGTCCCTGGGGAGCCGGGTGGTGCTGGCCTATGTCCTTTCCTCCTTCCCGGAAATCGGAGTCACCGGCATCTGGCTCTCCATCCCCATCGGCTGGGCGCTGGCGGATATGTATGGTATCATAAAGGGGTATAAATTAGTGAGATAGTGAGATAGTGAGACAGTGGGATAGCGAAGGGGGCTGTCGTCTATCCGCTGATCGCTTTACATCTATGCTTTTCCGTAGAGTTTTGCAGCGCATTTGCGCAGTACCTCTAGGGAAGCACTGATTAATTCATAGAGTCTGCTTTTATAAGAATTTTTATGCACTGCTTCGTCATAGGACTCCTTAAATAGCTCGCTATTCGCGTCGTC
>NZ_UPZP01000023.1 GCF_900538805.1 uncultured Dialister sp. | reverse complement strand
TGGTGGGCGATAACAGGATCGAACTGCTGACATTCTGCTTGTAAGGCAGACGCTCTCCCAGCTGAGCTAATCGCCCACATTGGTGACCTGTGCGAGATTCGAACTCGCGAACCCGCCGTGAAAGGGCGGTGTCTTAACCACTTGACGAACAGGCCACATATGGTGATCCATCCGCGACTCGAACGCGGGACACCTTGATTAAAAGTCAAGTGCTCTACCGACTGAGCTAATGGATCATTGGCAGGGGTAGTAGGATTCGAACCTACGCATGACGGAGTCAGAGTCCGTTGCCTTACCGCTTGGCGATACCCCTATGGCTCCTGAAGCAGGGTTCGAACCTGCGACATCGTGATTAACAGTCACGCGCTCTACCGGCTGAGCTATTCAGGAATCTATAGTACATCCTCTCGGATGTTACTAACAATGGAGCGGAAAACGGGACTCGAACCCGCGACCCCAACCTTGGCAAGGTTGTGCTCTACCACTGAGCTACTTCCGCATTTGTTAAGCAACGACGTTATTTTACCATTGCTCGCGTCGCTTGTCAAGTCACTTTTGAAATTTTATTTTCTTCAGTGATTTGGCA
The DNA here is from genome assembly GCF_900538805.1 of uncultured Dialister sp. Taxonomy (GTDB): domain Bacteria; phylum Bacillota; class Negativicutes; order Veillonellales; family Dialisteraceae; genus Dialister. Next base: position 25,798 of record NZ_UPZP01000023.1, on the reverse strand, counting down.
CTCAACGTCACGTCCTATACTTTATCACATTGTGATATTTCTGTCAACAGGAAGTTTTGAATCAGTTAAGATTTAATTTCCTGTTTGGAGGACTTCCGCCGTGCGACGAAAATGATTATAGCTCATTTTCCGACTTTTGACAAGCCCCTTTTTGTAAATTTCTGAAAATAAAAAATACCGGCCAAAGAAGCCGGTGTTTTTTATTACAAATCCAGGCCCGCATCCATGCCGAAGACCTTCATGTGCCTGCTGAAGACAGACTCTCCCCTATCGGTGAAGTAGCCCAGGTATTCGGCCATGGTATTGTCTCCTGTCGGCTTTTCAGCGCTGGAGCTGCCATAGGCTGTGCGATCCGCCAGGAATCTGCCGTCCATGGGCATGAAGGCGGCGGAAAGGCCTTCCAGCATGGCTGCTGCAAAGGGATGTACCTCTTCTGCGGAAACGGCCTTTCCCACCGTGGAAATGGCGTCGGTTAAAATGGCGGCCGACGCCTTTCCTGCTTCCGTTTTCCCTTCGGAAATGGTGAAGGGACAGGTAAAGAGGGTTTCCACTTCCAGGTAGTCCAGAGCCGCCAGGAAGAGGTAGAGGGAGGTCAGATTTTCTTCTGTCACCCCTGCCCGGCGGAGGTCCACCACATCCGCCGGTATTTCATCGATGACATCAGACACGCCGGCGGTTAAGGCGGAGAAAACCTTCCAGCCGGTGCCTTCCCACTCCGGCGCTCCTTTGCTGCAGATGTCCTTCCAGATTTTGAAAAGGTCCGCCTGCTTAAGGAGCAGCGGCTTACTTCCACTGGGGGGAATATGAAAATAATGGGCGGAAATTTGGGCTTTCGGATTCGGCTTTTCTATAAAATTATCCGGAAGGCCGGCGTCCTTAAGCTTTGACTTTAAATACACCGTAGGCACGCCCATGTCAATGAGGCCGCCAATCATCATATCTGCCGTCAGTTTTCCGTAGCATCTGATAAAAAGAGCTTTCATTATTTTATCTCCTTTCTCTGCCTCCCGCTTCCTGCACCATCGATGGCCACATCCACGTCGGCGCTGCCAAAGGTCTTCATCTGGTTCAGCATGTCAATAGCCGCATCCAGAAGGGAAAGGCCCAGGGCGGAGCCAAAGCCCTCTGCTTCTGTGAAATCATAATGAAGGAAGGCGTTCATCTGAAGTTTCTGCATCTGCATTTTATGAATGGGTTCATCATAATAAACGGAAGGGAACACAAAATTCCTGATTTCCGGATATACCGTGACCGCCGAAAGCACCGCCGCTCCGGTGACCGCATTGTCAAAGACCACAATCATGCCCTTTCTGGCTGCTTCCACCACGAAACCAAAGAGGGCTGCAATTTCCGCAGAGCCCACTTCCGCCAGATTTCCTACGGGGTCTTTACCAAAATCCCCTACGCCGGATAAAGAGAGGCGGAAGCTGCTGCCTGCGGAAACTTTCATGAGGTCTTCCTTCATGATAGCTGCCGTCACTGCCAGGGAGGAAAGAAGGGACCGTTCCCCTATATTTCCAATGCCTGCCGCTTCCACTCCCTGGGATGCCAGGGTCTTTGCCACGGACATGCCCAGGGAAATGGCATTTTCCACCACCTCATCGTCCATGGCAGGCCTGCCGTGGTGGGTGCCGTGAATCATTTTCTTCGTCAGCACCCCTTCTATATCGGTGGTATCCTTTTCAAGGCCTGCATCAATAAGGTACACCGGTGCCTCCAGCTGCCGGGCAATTACATTCACCGGCCCGTATCCCTGGGACACCAGCTTCATCTCATCGTGGGAGAGCTGGCCCTTCGTCTTATTTTCTCCGTCCACTGCCGTATCACCGCCGAAGATGACCAGCGCTTTATTGAGATAGGATGGCTTCACCCTGCCCGTGATGCCGGCTATGCGGACTGCCATTTCCTCCAGTTTTCCCAAAGAATGAATCGGTTTAATCAAATTGTCCACGTAAAGCTGGCAGGCTTTCATGACGTCTTCATTTAATTTCGGAATGGAACTCATGCTTTTACCTCCGCTTCTTCTTTTGTGGCGCATTCCCTGTATACGGAAAGGGCGTAGTCCAGCATCCTTGTCTGAATGCCGGCGCCGATGGCTTCTCCCAGCCGGAAGTCCAGGTCAATGTATTCTGTAAGTCCCAGGGCAGCCAGGGATTTCTTGTGGGCCTGCTCCAGGGACAGATGGGAAGCCATGAGGTAATGAACCACTTCCGGACACAGCGCTTTGGCAATGAAAGCGCTGGCGGTGGTATTAAACCCGTCAATAATGGTTAAAGCATGGTTGGCAGCGGCTCCCAGAATGACACCGGTCATGCAGCCGTATTCAAAGCCTCCCACCTTGGAAAGCACATCCAGCCCGTCATTGGGGTCCGGATGGTTCACATCCAGTGCCTTCTGCACCACCTCCACCTTATGGCGGAGCCGTTCATCGGAAATATTGGTGCCCCTGCCGGTGACTTCGATGGCATTCCAGTGGTTGAAGGCACCCAGAATGCAGGCGGAGGAGGTGGTATTGGAAATCCCCATTTCGCCGATGGTAAAAGCCTTGTACCCTTCCTTTGCCTTTTCCTCTGCAATCTCTATGCCCGTTTCAATGGAACGGATAGCTTCATCGCGGGTCATGGCAGGGCCTTCGGCAATATTTTTCGTACCCCAGGCGATTTTCCTGTCCAAAAGGTTCGGTACGCCGCTCATGTCGGCGTTAATGCCCATATCCACCACCACCATGTCGGAACGGGCGTAATAGGCCATGGCGTTGGCAGCGGCCCCCTTCGTTTCCACATAGGCCCTGGTCATTCCTACAGTGGTGGACTGGGGATAGGCGGAAACCCCTTCCGCATACACGCCGTGGTCGGCGCAGGCAATGACCGTACAGCATTTCGGAATGGCCGGCATGGCCTCTCCCGTAATCCCGGCGAACTGGGTGACCATGGTTTCCATTTTCCCCAAGTCCCCCATGCCCAGGTAAAGGTCCTTCCACCGGGATGCTGCCTTTTCCATGGCGTCTTCATCCAGCGGCTGGATCTGGTTCAGTGTCTCATCCAGTAAACCCATTCATACCTCCTGATTATATTTACATTATATTTTTATTAATCTATAAAATTAGATTCTTTTTTATTATACCATGGATGCAAAGGTTTTCCGGCATCTTCTCTCCCTCATTGTATGTTTTCGGAAAAATCATTATAATAAAGGCGGAAGGCTGCCTTCCCAATTTCATTATGCCAAGGAAGGGAATACAGGAAATCTGGGATTCCCTTTTTCTCTTTTCAAAAAGGAGGTTTTACCATTGGATTTTGAAAAGCTTTACATCGACGGCCAGTGGACCAGCGGCGCGTCAAACCGGTTTATCGAAGTGGAAAATCCTGCCACCAGAGAAATTTTTGCCCGTGTGCCCGCCGGAAATGAAGTGGACGTAGACCGGGCAGCCAAAGCAGCCCACCGGGCGCTGCCGGCGTGGTCCGCCCTTTCACTGGCTCACCGGATTTCCCTGATGGAAAAATTTCTTGCCATCTTCCAAAGTCAGGAGGACGATCTCATTGATATTACCATCAAAGAACTGGGTTCTCCCTATGCGTTCACCAAATCGTCCCAGGTGGAATATCAGTATGTCCGCACCCGTTCCTACATAGATCTGGCACCCACGGTGCCGCTGGTGGAAAAGATGGCCTTTTCCACCACCTACCGGGAGCCGGTGGGCGTCATCGGCTGCATTACCCCCTGGAATTATCCCCTGGGACAGGTCATCCAGAAAATCGTGCCGGCCCTGCTCATGGGAAACACGGTGATTTTAAAGCCAAGCCAGCATACGCCCCTTTCTTCCTATTACCTGGCAGAGGCCTTTGAAAAAGCAGGCTTCCCGAAGGGCGTATTCAACCTGGTCACCGGCAGAGGCGGCGAAGTGGGCAATGCCCTTTCCTCCCATCCCCTGGTAAATATGATTTCCTTCACCGGCTCCACCTCCGGCGGCGTCACCGTAGGCAAAAAGGCCCTGGAATCGGTGAAACACATCAGTCTGGAACTGGGCGGCAAATCACCCTATGTCATTCTCCCTGCTGCAGACCATGATTATACGGAGCCCATCCACCTCTGCTTCAACAGCATCTTCCTGAACTCCGGACAGACCTGCACCGCCTTCTCCCGCCTTCTCGTTCCGGAAGGCGAAAAGGAAACCATTGAAAAACAGCTCGTAGAAATCGCCAAGGAGTACACCGTCGGCGATCCCACGGACCATACCGTAAAGCTTGGCCCTGTGTCCTCCCTTGCGCAGTACAGGAAGATTTCCGAATACATTAAGAAGGGCATGGATGAAGGGGCCCGCCTCCTTATCGGAGGACTTCCGGCATCTCCGGAGAAGGGCTACTACATTGAGCCCACCATCTTCACCGACGTGAAAAATGATATGACCATCGCCCAGGATGAAATCTTCGGGCCGGTGCTCTGCGTCATCACCTACAAAGATGAGGATGACGCCGTCTCCATTGCCAATGACGTGCGCTACGGCCTCAATGCCGGCGTATACGGTCCCAAGGATGAGGCCATTGCCCTGGCCCACAGAATAGAGGCAGGCAATGTATATATCAATGCCAGCCCCCGGGACACGGCAGCTCCCTTCGGCGGCTACAAGGAAAGCGGCATCGGAAGAGAAGGCGGTGTTTACGGCATGCTGGAATTCACCCAGCAGAAAGCCCTCTTCGACACCGGCAAATAGGATTTCCCTTTTACAGGGCTTCCCCAAAGGAAGCCCTGTTTCTTTTTGTCTCCTTTCGATATAATGTAAGGGAAGCACTGATTAATTCGTAGGATTTCCTTTTATAAGAATTTTTATGCACTGCTTCGTCATGGGTTTCTTTAAATAGCTGGCTATTCGCGTCAACCCATTCCTCGCATTGCATAAAAACTCAAGAATAAAAGAAAACAATGATTTAATCAGCGCTTCCTAAGAAAAAGGAGAAAATCTATGAACAGTTCACTGATGAAAAAAATCATTCTTATCCTTGCCCTCCTCCTGGCTTGTGCGGCAGGATGGTATTTCCTGTACTGGTCAAAAACGCCGGCCTATGCGGCGGCGGAAATCCAGCAGGCCCTGAAGAAAAAGGACCTGCAGCTCTTCAAGGAGCGGGTGGACCTGGACAAGGTCTATTCCTCCGCCGTAGACGATACCGCCTCCTACCTGGCCTCCGACGGCAGGCCGGAGCATGCGCTGGCAGCGTCCCTCCTGAAAATGCTGAAAAAGCAGGCAGTGGATGAAATGGTGCGGCAGACGGAGATCCGCTTCACCGAAAACAGCGAAAAGGATGCATCCGGCAGGGCAGGAAAAATCATGTCCGCCTCCCTGGGCTCCGCCGCCCTTTCCCTCACCGACGTGCTGGATGTGAAGGAAAAGGATGGAAAGGCTCTGGTGAACGTAAAGGTCCATGACAAAAAGCTGGACAAAGATTTCACCTGGCAGGTGCTTATGGAAAAGGATGTAAACGGAAACTGGACCGCCGTAAAAATCGTAAATCTTAAGGATTACCTGAAGGAAAGGGCCGGATAGCAGGCTCAAAAAAGGGAAGCCCCATGGAGGCTTCCCTTTTTGCGTGAAAATTTCTATTAAGGAAGCGCTGATTAAATCGTTATCGGATTTCATTCTTGTATTTTTATTCAATGCAAGGAATAAGTCGACGCGAATAGCGAGCTATTTAAGGAGGCTTATGACGTAGCATTGGATAAAAATACATATGAAATGCGATTCTGCGAATTAATCAGTGCTTCCTTAAATAATCTGGAACAGGAAAAATTTCAGGTAGTAAGTTTCCGGCACGGTCATGAGGATAGGATGGTCCGGCGCCTGCTGGCGGAATTCGATCTGCCGGAGGGTCACGCCCGCGTCTCTGGCCGCTTCCTTCACCATCTTCACAAAGAGTTCCTCTCCCATGAAATGGGAGCAGGAGCAGGTGGCCAGGTATCCTCCTCTTAGAAGGATTTTCATGGCCCGGTAGTTGATTTCCTTGTATCCCCGGAAGGCTTCGTGCACCGTTTTTCCCGATTTCGTAAAGGCCGGCGGGTCCAGGATGATGTAATCATAGTCATGATTCTTTGTGCGGTCCAGCTCCGTCAGGTAGTCAAATACATCCGCCTTCACCGCTTTGATGGGAAGGCCATTGATTTTTCCGTTATGGGCAGCCATGTCCACTGCTTCCTCAGAAATATCCAGTGCCGTCACAGAGGCGGCACCGCCTTTCGCTGCATTCAGGGCAAAGGCTCCGGTGTGGGTAAAGCAGTCCAGCACATGGCGGCCCCGGGCAATGGAAGCAGCCGCCAGACGGTTGAACTTCTGGTCCAGGAAAAATCCTGTCTTCTGTCCGTTTTCCACATCCACGGTGTAGCGGATACCGTTTTCCACAATATCCACCAGTGTCTTTTCATCGGCAGGGTTTAAGAGAGGCGAACGGTAAAAGCCTTTGTACTGCTCCATGCCCTCCAGTTCCCTGATTTTTACATCATTTCTTTCATAAATAGAGGATACAGGAAGGTTTCTTTCCCGCAGTACCTCAATGAGGCCGTCAAGGAAAAGCTGCTTTCTTTTCTCCATGCCCAGGGACAGCACCTGCACCGACAGCACATCGCCGAAACGGTCCACCGTCATCCCCGGCAGCTGGTCCGCCTCGCCGAATACAAGCCGGCAGCAGTCATAATCCTCCTTCCGCATCACCTGCAGCCGGTAGTCCACCGCATAGGCAGCCCGCCTCTTCCAGAAGGCCCTGTCAAAACTGTCGTTGGCGTTGGTGGAAAAAATACGGATGGTGATTTTGGAGTGGGGATTATAGAATCCGCTTCCCACAAATTTTCCTTTGGAAGAAAGGACCTTCACAATCTCCCCGGGCGCAATCCCCTCATCCATACCTTTGATTTCAGAACCGTAAATCCAGGGGTGCCCTCCCCTGGCTGCCAGCTCCGCCCGCTTGCTGATGGTTACCGTTTTCAGTGCTTCCATGTGTGTCTCCTGTCGTAAAAATAGAAATCATATTTCTGTTATTTTACCACAGGGGAAAGAAGGAAAACAGGCCTGCCAAGGCAGGCCTGTTTTACGGGTTCAAAAAGAGGAAGGTTGACGGGCCCTTCGGGCCCGCGGGTTCTTAAGGTTTTCAGGTTTGACAGCGCCTTTGGCGCTGAGGGTTGTGGATTGCCGCCGAAGGCGGCAATGAATATAAAGTCAGCTTTACGTGCCGTCCTTCCCGCCTCCCACCGGTCAACCCAGGTACTTATGGAAGAAGGCGGCGATTTTGTGGAAGGGAATCTTGTCCATGTTGTCATAGAGATCTGTGTGGTTTGCACCGGGGACAATGAGAAGTTCCTTGTTATTTCCTTTGAGCTTCTTGAAAACATCTTCGGAGAAGTAGCGGGAATGGGCCATTTCACCATGGATGATGAGTACCGGGCTTTCGATTTCATCGGCATAGGCAAGAAGGGGCATATTGGTGAAAGAAAGGGCGCTGGTCACGTTCCATCCGTCGTTGGAATTGAGGGACCGGGGATAATAGCCTCTCTTTGTTTTGTAGTAATCGTAGTAGTCCTTCACGAACTGCGGCGCATCGGCAGGAAGGGGATCCACCACGCCGCCGTCTCTCTTATAGCTTCCGTTCTTATAATCCTCCGTCCGCTGCTGATTGAGGGCTTTTCTGCGGTCCATTCTTTCTTTTTTCAGGGTGTCCCCGTCCTTTTCATAATCAAAGTAGCCGTTGGCAATGACGCGGCTCATGTCGTACATGGTGGAGGTGACGGTGGCTTTGATTCTGGTATCCATGGCCGCCGCATTGATGGCCATGCCGCCGAAGCCGCAGATGCCTACAATACCGATTTTATCCGGATTCACGTCGCTTCTGTTGGACAGGTAGTCCACGGCAGCGGAGAAGTCCTCCGTATTGATGTCCGGGCTGGCCACATTTCTGGCCCTGCCGCCGCTTTCACCGATGAAGGAGGGATCGAAGGCAATGGTTAAAAATCCCATTTCCGCCAGCTTCTGGGCATAGAGACCGGAAGCCTGTTCCTTTACGGCGCCGAAGGGTCCTGCCACTGCCAGAGCCGCCATTTTACCGTTCCGGTTCTTCGGCATGTACAGGTCTGCCGCCAGGGTAATGCCATAGCGGTTATGGAAGGTCACCTTTTCATGGTCCACCTTGTCGCTTTTCGGAAAGGTTTTGTCCCAGCTATCGGTGAGCGGGAGGGACTCTTCTCCTTCCCAGGGAGTGGAGGAAATCCGGCGCACTTGGCTGCCATTTTCCGTCCTGCTGCTTGCATCGGCAGCATCCACCGTCATCACCGACCCTGCCAGGGTAAGACCTGCCAGTGCCAGAACGAGCCATTTCATTTTCTTCAGATTTTTCATTTTTTCTCCCTTTATAAATTACACATGCATGCCGGCCTGGAAAGCTTCATCCAGGGCCCTGTGATTTTCAATGTCTCCTCTTTCCGTCACGCCGCCGGCAAAGACCGTGCCTGCCAGGCGGGACTTGGGGAAACAGTCGATCCATCCGGACAGGCCCGAAACCGCCCTGTCCACGGTATGAGGATTGTCATCGGCCGCTGTCATGAGAAGATATACGTCCCGGAAAAGATAATCCTGGGGGAAAAGAGGATTGCACCGGTCCAGCAGCGTCTTCAGCTGACCGCTCATTTCGTAGTAGTAAATGGGTGTTGCAAAAACCACCACATCCGCTTTCCCTATTTTCTCACTGATTTCCTCTGCATCATCCTTCATGAAACAGTGGAAGGTCTTCTGGCAGGAAAGGCAGCCGGTGCAGAAGCCATATTTCTTTCCCCGAAGGGAAATCAGTTCCACCCGGTTTCCTGCCTCACCGGCCCCCTTGGCAAAGGCTTCCGCCAGGGCCATGGAATTACTTTTCTCCCGCAGGCTGGCGGAGATAATGATTACGTTTTTATCCACAAAAATACCTCCTGCTCTATTATGGAAATCACCATTTCGTTGATGATTCCATTATAGGGCAGGAGGCATTATAATAGCCAATACCTGATTATTACCATTTATCATGCTTTATCTGCATGATAAAATCACTCGTCCAAACCGTTAAAATGGTCTTCCATCTGCTTTTTCAGAAGCTCCGCCGCCCTGGACAGGGTGCGCTCCTTTTTCCACACCAGGAAATTTCCGCTGTGCAGGGCCGGGATAAAGGGCTTAAACACCAGGTCCTTCCGATAGTCCGTACCGCAGGGGATAAGCCGGTCATAGGTAATCATGCTCCCCATGCCTTCTTCCACCAGAAAAGCCGCATTATAGGCCAGGTTGTAGGTGGATGCAATGTGGAGCTCGCCCTCCCCCATCCAGCGCTGGATTTCATTCCGGGAGGGCAGCTGGGCGGAAACGATAAGCGGTTCCTTCCTTATATCCGATGCCCGGATACCCGGCTTTTTTGCCAAAGGATTGTCCTTCCTGAGGAGCAGGCCCCAGGTGTCCCGATAGGGGAGGCGGATATAGTGGTATCCATCCGGCGGGATGCTGCGGCAGAGAAGGGCAAAATCAAGGAGCCCCTTTTCCAGGTAGTCCAGGGACTGTTCCCCGTTGCCGCTCAAAAGATGGAGATGGATGTCCGGATGCTCCTTCAGGGCAGGGGAAATGGCAGAAACCACATCCCTCATGGCCTCCGTTTCCCCGCAGCCCAGATATACATCTCCTGCCACCGCATCACTCAGATGGGCGAACTCATTCATGGTCCTCTCTTCCAGGGAAACCAGTTCTTCCGCCCGCGCCTTGAAAAGGACGCCCGCTTCCGTGAGGGAAGTCCTTCTCTTGCCGCGGACAAAAAGGTCCGCCCCCAGTTCCTCTTCCAGCTCCCGAAGCTGCCGGGAAAGGGTGGGCTGGGTGAGGTGCAGCTTTTCCGCCGCCTTGGTAATGTTCTCTTCCTCCGCCACCGCCAGGAAGTACTTGATAACCCTTAATTCCATGCTATCTCCCCATTCAATCATCCTACTGAAGGATTTCCGCCAGAAAATCCCTGAGCACCACTGCCTGGTTATGCTCTTTGTCTTTGGCTCCAAAGAGAAGAGTGACTCTCCCCTCTTTGAGTTTGTCTTTTACCAGATTCAGGAAATCCTCTCTCGCCGGATTCTCTTCCAGTTCCTTCCGGTACTTTTTTCTGAACTCCTCATACTTTTCCGGGTCATGACCGAACCATTTCCGAAGCTCCGGGGACGGGGCCATGTCCTTTGCCCACTTGCCCAGAGCCGCCTTTTCCTTAGAAATTCCCCTTGGCCACAGCCGGTCTGTCAAAATCCTGTATCCGTCCGATTCTTCCGGCGCTTCATATACCCGTTTCAACTGTATGTCCATAGTAAGACTTCCTTTCATGCCTCTATTGTATCATGATTCATAAAGGAAAAATGTGACGTATGCAAAATTTTCTATTTCCGAAGAAAGGAAGAAATAAAAAAACTGTGAAACCATAGGTCCATGATTTCACAGTTCTTTTCCTTATGCAGATGTCGGAACCAAAAGGTTCAGATTACATCATTCCGCCCTGGGGCATAGGAGGCATAGCCGGTTTTTCTTCCGGAATATCGCCTACCACAGCTTCCGTGGTAAGAACGAGGGCAGCAATGGATGCTGCATTCTGCAGTGCGCTTCTGGTTACTTTAGCCGGATCCACAATGCCTGCTTCCAGCATGTTTTCATACTTGTCTTCAGCTGCGTTGTAGCCGATGCCGTCGCCTGCTGCTTTGACCTTTTCAGCTACGATGGCGCCTTCCAGACCTGCGTTGTCAGCAATCTGGCGTACAGGAGCTTCGATGGCATGACGAACCAGGTTCACGCCGGTCTTTACGTCGCCTTCAGCTTTGATGGAATCAAGGCTCTTCTGGATATCCAGGAAAGTTGTGCCGCCGCCGGCAACAATACCTTCTTCCACAGCTGCTCTGGTAGCATTCAGAGCATCTTCGATACGGAGTCTCTTATCTTTCATTTCTACTTCAGTAGCTGCGCCTACTTCGATGACAGCAATGCCGCCGGACATCTTAGCCAGACGTTCCTGAAGTTTATCTTTATCAAACTGGGAAACAGCATCTTTGTACTGTTCGCGGATCTGTTCCACTCTGTGTTTGATGGCATCCTTGTCACCGGCACCGCCTACAATGGTGGTGTTGTCCTTGGTGATACGAATCTGGTGAGCAGTGCCCAGGTCATCCAGGGTTGCGCTCTGGAGCTTGCGGCCCATATCATCGGAAATTACATGGCCGCCGGTGAGGATGGCAATATCTTCCAGCATAGCCTTGCGGCGGTCGCCGAATCCCGGAGCCTTGACAGCAGCGCATTTCAGAGTGCCGCGGAGTCTGTTCACTACCAGGGTAGCCAGTGCTTCGCCTTCCACATCTTCAGCAATAATCAGGAGTTCCTTGCCGGAACGGGCAACCTGTTCCAGGAGCTGAAGCATATCCTGCAGCATATTGATCTTCTTGTCGGTAATGAGGATATATGGATTTTCCATGACGCATTCCATCTTATCCGGATCCGTTACCATGTATGGGGAAAGGTATCCGCGATCGAACTGCATGCCTTCTACAACCTTCAGGCTGGTGCCCATGGTCTTGGAGTCTTCTACGGTAATCACGCCGTCGTTGCCGACTTTTTCCATGGCGTCAGCAATGAGGCCGCCGATGGTCTTATCGGCAGAGGAAATGGAAGCAACCTGAGCAATAGCTTCCTTTGTCTTTACAGGAACAGCCTTCTTCTTGATTTCATCCACAAGAACCTTCACTGCTTCTTCAATGCCCTTCTTCAGGACCATGGGGTTGGCACCGGCAGCTACGTTCCTCATGCCTTCATGAATCATGGACTGAGCCAGAAGGGTTGCGGTGGTGGTGCCGTCGCCGGCTACATCGTTGGTCTTGGTGGCTACTTCTTTAACAAGCTGGGCACCCATGTTTTCAAAGGGATCCTTCAGTTCGATTTCACGGGCAATGGAAACACCGTCGTTTACGATGTTCGGAGCGCCGAATTTCTTGTCAAGAACTACGTTGCGGCCTTTCGGTCCCAGGGTAATCTTGACTGCATTAGCCAGCTGGTCAACGCCCTTGAGAAGAGCGGCGCGGGCTTCTTCATTATAAAGTACTTTTTTAGCCATTTATATCACTCCTAAGATTTGAAAACTGGAAATTAAAGAATAGCAAGGATATCTCTTTCAGCAAGAAGCAGGTACTTTTCACCGTCTTCATCAATATCCACACCGGAATATTTAGCAAAAAGCACATGGTCTCCTACTTTCACTTCGAAAGGAAGGCGGGTGCCGTTGTCAAGCACCTTGCCGGAGCCGATGGCCATAACTGTACCCTTCTGGGATTTTTTCTGTGCTGTATCCGGAATCAGGATTCCGCCTTTAGTCTTGGTTTCTTCTTCATCAACTTTAACGAGAACACGATCTGCCAATGGTTTTAACATGTCTATTCCTCCTTTGACTATTAGCACTCACTTACATCGAGTGCTAACTTACTTTTCTATAATACATAACTTTCTTCAAAAATGCAAGTCCTTTATTGAAAAAAATCATTCCATCAAAGGGAAATAAAAAGGAACCGGCTTCGTAAAGCCGATTCCTTTCTTTTATCTTTCCTGTTTTACGCCTTCCCCGATGATTCGTACATCCAAAGGCACATGGATATGGTAATTTGTCATAATCCGCTTCTGCACCTCGTGAAGCACGGCAAGCACATCCCTGCAGGAAGCATGGCCGTTGTTCACCACGAAGTCCGGATGCTTGGTGGATACCTGGGCATCTCCGATGGAGAAGCCGATGAGGCCGCAGTCTTTAATCATAGGACCCACATGGTATCCCGGCGGACGGAGGTACATGGTGCCGGCGCTTCTCTTTTCCAGAGGCTGCTTGGTCCTTCTGGAAATCTGGTGCTCCGTCATGTTCCTCTTGATTTCATCGGCATTGCCCGGAGCCAGATGAATCTTGGCTCCTACGATGATGTCTCCGTTATGCATGAAAATGCTGTCGCTGTCGCCGTAGTGGATGTCGTCCCAGCCATAGGTACGGTCTTCCTTGCCATCGCCGGAAATGGTGTATACTTCTTCCACCACATTCTTCATCTGGCTGCCGTAGCCGTTGGCATTCATGAAAACAGCGCCGCAGAGGGTGCCGGGAATGCCTACGGCCCATTCAAAGCCCTTGAGGCTGTTCTTTTCCGCAAAGCGGGAAACCGTGCCGGTACCTACGCCGCCCATGGCGGTAATCCAGTTGCCATTACAGGTCATGTCCTGCTTCAGGCGGTTCGTGCACACCGTAATCCCCCGGATGCCAAGATCCGATACCAGAAGATTGGATCCGCCGCCGATAAAGGTGACGAGAATCCCTTCATCGTGGGCTTTGGAGAGAACCTTTTTCAGTTCTTCCGCCGTCTGGGGCATGACAAAGCAGTCCGCCGGTCCGCCGATACCGTAGGTGGTGTGACGGCTCATGGGTTCATCAAGCTTGTACTGCCGTTCCGTTAAAATTCCATCAAGAAATGCTTTCCAGTCTGTCATTGTTTATTCAGTTCCAATACATCCATACCCTGCGCCATTGCATCGGATACAATCTTCTGCAAATCCGCAGCTACCTGATTCCAGCGGATAAATGCCTGGAGATACTCCTGGGCATTGCTGTTGTTGCTTACCAGTACAGCCAGCTCCTGCAGATGCTGATAGCTGTCCTCGTCTTCCTTCTGTCCTGCCAGTTTGGCATAGTCTGCTTTCATCTGGGCCATGATATATTCCTTCACCATTTTTCTGGCTTCCTCATCGCCCTTGATTTTTTCGGCAGCTGCAGTCAAGCGCTTCATTTCATCACTTTCTTTGATAGCCCTTGCCAGATCATAAGCTGCATCATACGTATTCATGGGTGCTCCTGCCTCCTTTAAACAACCGGCCGCTTTCCTTCAAAAGATGGGGAAATCCGGTCTGCCTCAGTGCTTCCAGTGCCACAATGGCCACGGCGTTGGATAAATTGAGAGAACGGGCTTCTTCAATCATAGGAATCCGGATGCAGTCCTCCTCATGGGCCATGAGCATATCCTCCGGAAGTCCCTTCGTTTCCTTGCCGAATACCAGCACGTCATCTTCCCTGAATGATACATCGGTGTAAGACTTCACTGCCTTGGTGGTGTTGTAATAGAAATGATGGCCCTTCAGCATCCGCTCCACCGATGAAAAATCAGGGTGCACATGGACCTCCAGAAGATCCCAGTAATCAAGGCCCGCCCTTTTCAAATGTTTGTCATCAATGGAAAATCCCAAAGGCTCCACCAGATGAAGAGTCAGATGCTCCGCTGCGCAGAGGCGGGAAATATTTCCCGTATTGCCCGGAATTTCCGGCTCCACTAATACAATATGCATAGGTATCCTTTCATGAAATCAGAAATAGCTTCCGTATCGGTCGCGATACTTGTCTACCTGCTCCCTTCCGCCGTAGAACTTGAATGTTTTCGGCTTCTGTCCCTGGTAGGAAATCTGGTAAATCGGTCCCACATCCAGTCCGCTCACCGCAATGCGGTAAACGTTGTAGTGAAAGCCGTCGCTCTTCTGGGGCACAGGAATCCCTACGGCCTCTACGCCCTCATTAAAAGTGAACTCCGGCTTGTAGTCCTTTGACAGGAAACGGGCGGGATCAAGCTCCTCCTTCGTCAGAGGATCCGCCATTTCCACTTCCACCGTCAGCTCATCCACCACAAAAACATTCTTTATCTTATTGGCGGAAACAGGCAGTACCATTCCTAAAGATAATAAGACTGCCGGAATGACATATTTATATTTCATAGGTTCCTCACTTATAAAATACCAAAACACTGTCCCCTCCCTGCACTTTTTCTATTCTACCACATCCGGGCAATGAGAAAAACAGGAGTATACCAAAGGGGATAACTTTTCCCAATAAAAAAACTGCAGCACCGCTGCAGTTTTTTTATCATTATTTTCTTTCCTTGATTCTAGCTGCTTTACCGGACAGGCCGCGCAGGTAGAACAGTTTAGCACGACGAACGATGCCGCGGCGCTTCACTTCAATCTTTTCCAGACGGGGAGAATGAACCAGGAATGTTCTTTCAACGCCTACGCCGTAGGAAATACGACGTACTGTGAAGGTTTCCCTTACACCGGCATTTCTGCGGGCAATGACGATGCCTTCAAATACCTGTACACGTTCAGTCTTTCCTTCGATGACCTTTACATGAACTCTGACGGTGTCCCCCGGGCGGAATTCAGGAATGTCATTTCTGAGCTGTTCATTTTCCAGTGTTTCAATAATGTTCACGATCTTTTCCTCCTTCTCACAAGACATTCATGCCGATCGCTTTTGGCAGAGGACTGTCCAGACTAACAGTAGCATTGTATCATACTTTCTCTTCCATTGCAATGAAAAAGCAGGTACTTTGATGCTGAATGCTTGAATATTATACTACAGGAAAGAAGGAAAAGCCAGTGGAAAATAACAGCAAAAACAGGACTCCTGAATCCGGGCTGCATGCCTTTAGTGCAAAGAAGGAGCCCTGCCGTTTCCGGCGGAGCTCCTTTTCCATTACAGTCCTGCCATGGGCATGGCCTGTTTTTTCAATTTTTTCAGCGCTTTTCCTTCAATCTGGCGGATACGTTCGCGGGTGACACCGAAGTGCTTGCCCACTTCTTCCAGGGTACGGGGCGTGCCATCATCCATGCCGAAGCGAAGGGCAAGAACCCCCTTTTCCCTTTCCGTCAAAGTATCCAGCATTTTGTAGACCTGTTCCCTTCTCATGGTAGCTGCTGCTTCATCCTCCGGGGATGCGGTCTTCTGGTCTTCGATGAAATCACCTAAATGGGAATCTTCCTTTTCGCCGATCGGCGTTTCCAGGGAGATGGGGTCCTGGGCTGCCTTCTTGGCTTCCCGGATTTTTTCCACGCTGATTCCCATTTCCTTGGACAGTTCCTCATTGGTGGCTTCCCTGCCATGTTCCTGCAGGAACCGGCGGCCTACGCGGTTCATCTTGTTAATGGTTTCCACCATGTGCACCGGCACGCGGATAGTGCGGGCCTGGTCAGCGATGGAACGGGTAATGGCCTGGCGGATCCACCAGGTGGCATAGGTGGAGAATTTGTACCCCTTGGTATAGTCAAATTTATCCACTGCCTTCAAAAGACCGATATTGCCTTCCTGAATGAGGTCAAGGAATGGCATGCCGCGGCCGGGATACTTCTTGGCAATGGATACCACCAGACGGAGATTGGCATTGGCCATTTCCTTCTTGGCAGCCCTTGCCGCTTCCTTTTCCTCCGGGGTGGCGTCCTTTTTCTTGCCCTTCTCAATAATTTTTGCCAAGTTCATTTCCTGCTCTGCACTGAGCAGGGGATTGGCGCCACATTCACGGAGATAAAGCCTTACCGGATCGCTGACGCCGCCGGCAGCTCCATAATCCGCCTCTTCCGTATCTGCCGCTTCGGCCGAGGTCCAGTCCTTATCCTCCTCCAGACCGTCCTCTTCGTTCTCCAGAATCATTTCTTCGGAGAGATCTTCGTCATCTCCGCTGAAATCGGCCTCATCCGGTTCTCCCGTATCTTCATCTTCATCATAAACGAGGTCAATGTTGTGTTCATGAAGAAGATTAAAAATCCCATCTAACTGTTTCTGTGTCAATGACTTTTCTTTTGTGAAACGGATGATTTCATTATAAGAAAGATTGCCGTCCGCATTGACCCGTTCCTGCAGTTCCTTTAGCCACTGTGCAAGCTGTGCTGCCTTAGCTGCCAAATTAGGGACACCTCCTCAAACAACTCCATATTTTTTACAAAATAAATCTGTCAGGGAGCCTGTGTGTTATTGTTTCCTGCTTCCGTGGAAGCCCTGTATGAAATAGCCCGCCCTGTTTCTCTTAAGTTAGACCACAATGATACTCTACTTATAGAAAAAAATCAATAGGGAAAATATTTTCTATGCATCCCGGTTATAGAAATGGGAAACAGAAGTCCCATACCTCTTCTGTCTCCCATTCATCTCATGAAAAAAGCACTCCTTCCGGAATGCTTTTCTGCTGGTGACCCAGGAGGGATTCGAACCCACGACCCACCGCTTAGAAGGCGGTTGCTCTATCCAACTGAGCTACTGAGCCATATTTTTGGTCGGGGCAGCCGGACTCGAACTGGCGACCCCCTGCTCCCAAAGCAGGTGCGCTACCAACTGCGCTATGCCCCGTGACACTTAGATATTTTATTACATCAAGCCCGTTTCGTCAAGAGGGAAAATGGGAAATAGTGGGATAGTGAGATAGTGAGATAGTGGGCTGGTTTCCTATGGAGATGATATTCATTGTCCCCGAGCCAGACAGGAAACTATTCGCAAAAAGTTTCCTACTGAGATGACACACAATAGCACCAAACAGGACAGGAAACTGTTCGCAGAAAGTTTCCTACTGAGATGACACACAATAGCACCATGCAGGACAGGAAACTGTTAGCAAAGAGTTTCCTACTGAGATGACATACAATAGCACCATGCAGGACAGGAAACTGTTCGCAGAATGTTTCCTACTGAGGTAGTATGCATTGTCCCCTTGCCGGGCAGGAAACTGTTCGCGGAGGATTTCCTATGGAAATGATACACATGGGCACCACATTCCCTATACCTTCCTATGCCCCACGTCTTCTGCCTTCACGTGGCCCAGGTAGATATTTCCTATAATCCATGCCACATAGTCGTCCACCGGCACCGGCACGGTGCGCATGCCTTTGGGAATGAGGCGGGAAAGGCCTTTGGCGGGATGGTCTTTCCAGTACCAGGCCTCCCCCATTTCGGTGGTGTATTTCTCATCCACCAGGATGACGGGAATATCCCTTTCCATGGCATGGAGCAGCTTTTCGCTCCTCTCCTTCATTTCCCCATGGCGGGTGCCGTTCCCCATGATGAAAGCCCTCACCGGATAGCGGGAAAGGAGGGAGGCCATTTCCTTTTCATAGGTCTTTGTGGGAATCACCTGCTTCACCACAAGGCTGCCGTCCTCCTCCACCACGGCACAGCCGGTTTTGTCCTTTCCCGGATCCACTGCCAGTATCATGGGTTTCCATCCTTTCTGTCCACTCTTACATCTATGAGGAGGGGGCCCTGGGAGTAAATGTCCCTTCTGGCGGTGACAGTCAAGACGCACTGGCCGCCGTAGTCCTTCACCTTCTGGATGACGTCAATGAGTTCCTGCCCTTCCAGCACACCCACATTGCCTGTAATGGGGTCAGGGAGTACGCCTTTGGACTGAGCGTAATGGTTCAAATCCTTCAGGAAACGGAGCACCTGAAGCTCATAATTTCTGATATTCTGGTAGGCGTCCAGATTTCCGCGGTACACCACTTCTCCCTTGCTGAAGATGAGGCGGTTGTCATGGATATCGAAGTCCACAATGAGACGTTCGCCGCGAATCAGGTTCTGCGCTGCCACGATGCGTACCAGCTTCTTATTCTTTGCACCGGTAATTTCCTGCACGGCGCTGTCAAAATCGGCCTGGCTGATGCGGACAAGGTTGGCGTTTTCATCGGTTATATTCATCTGCTGCTTCAGCATGTTGTTGATATCATTCAGCACGCTTTCCAGCACATGCACTGCCTGGTCCTTCGTCATATTTTCATCCACCGTCACGCTGGTAAGCACCTGGCCTGCCTGCATGACCACCTGTCCTTCGCGGAGGGCGTAAATATTTTCCAAAAGGGTCTTCTTTTCCTGGTTCAGTGTATTAATGTTGCTGTTCAGATTTTCCTTTGTTTTTTCCAGTTCCCGGATTTCAGCAGCAGACTGCTCTACCCCCGCCTGGGCCTCATCATAGGCGTCCTGCACGGAGGAAAGCTCCTGCTCCATGTAAATGCGCTGGCTCTCCACCCGGTCCAGCTCCTTCGACGTTTCCTCCGACTTCTTCGTCACATCTTCATATTCCTTATTCCGGGCTTCCAGCTGGAGCTTCCCCTTCTCCAGCTCCCGGTTCTTCACTTTGATTTCCTGGTTCAGGTCATTCATCTGGGCCTGCAGCTTGGACAGGCCGAAAAGAGCCACCCTTACGTTCTCATTCACCACCGCCATGACGGCTACGGTGGAAAAGGAAATCAGAACGCCCGAAATAATGGTGACAATGACCGATGTATATTTAGGCCGGAGCCCGAAGAGAGTCATCCTCCGCTTGCCCACCTTGGACCCGATACGATCTCCCAGAAAAGCAATGACCCCGCCCATGATAATCAGGACAAGAAATATGGCGGCCCCTATAAACATGAAACTCCTCCTTCCCTTTTTATTCTCCTCTTAGCAGTATCTTATTTTATTATACCGTCTTTTCAATTTTTATGAAATACCGGTTTGTAAAGTGGGGCAGTGGGAAAGTGGGACAGGGAGCTGGTTTCCTATGGAAATGATACACAGTGTGCCCACGACGGACAGGAAACTATTTGCGAAAAGTTTCCTGTGGAGATGATACACAATGGCGTCATGACGAGACAGGAAACTATTCGCGAAAAGTTTCCTATGGAAATGGTACACAGTGTGCTCATACCGGACAGGAAACTATTCGCGAAAGGTTTCCTGTGGAGATGATACACAATAGTGTCATGACGAGACAGGAAACTATTCGCGAAAAGTTTTCTATGGAAATGGTACACAGTGTGCCCATGCCGGACAGGAAACTGTCCGCAAAAGTTTCCTATGGAAATGATACACAATAGTACCATGCCGGACTGGAAGCCATGCAAAGCAAAAGAGCCGCAGAAATTTCCGCGACTCTTTTTTCTTAGTTTTTACTTATCTACCCGATGGATAAGCCAGCAGCCTGTTACTAAGGCGATGAGGTTTGGCAGCCATACCGCCAAAGTGGCGGGCATGACGTGGCCTTTTCCCAGGGCTTCCAGGAAGGTCATGATGGCGTAGTAGAGGAAGATGATGACCACGGAGAGGCCGAAGCCGATGGATGAGGAGGATCTCTGCTTCTGCACGCCCAGTGGCGCCCCTACGATGGCGAAGACGAAGCTGGCCATGGGGAGGGAGAAGCGGCGATGCACTTCCATCATAATCGGTGTGGTATCCGCATGGGCCGCTGCATAGGCTTTCTTGGTGAGGAGCAGTTCGCGGATGGTCATTTCATCGTAGTTCTTCTTTTCCTTTGGAATATCCTCCGGTGACTGGGCGTAGGGAATCTCCTGGCGGTCAAAGTGCATCATGCGGTCCACGCCGTCGCCGGTGAGGTCATAGATGATGCCGTCAGTCATAATCCATCTCCCGTTCTGCCAGATGGCTTTAGGGGCGTTTTCCACCCTTGTCACTTCTTCGTTCTGGAATTCCTGGACCGTAATATTTTCCAGTTCCTTTGTGGCCGGATTGTACCGCCTTGCGTAGAGGAGGTGGACGATTTTCCCGTTCTGCACGTCCCGCACCACCACATGGTCCGTAACGCCGGGGTTGAAGTTCTTCTTGATTTCCGTGTTCAGCACGTATTCATATTCCCGATTCGTCCAGGGCACCACATATTCGTTGAATGCCACGGCACAGAGGCTGATGAAGAGGGAAAGGATGAACACCGGTGCCGCCAGGCGGAGGAAGCTCTGCCCGGAGGAACGCATGACAATGAGTTCACTGGAACCGGAAAGGCGGGAGAAGCACATGAGTGCCCCCAGAAGGACTGCCATGGGGAAGGTATATACCACGATCCTGGGCAGTGCCAGAATAAAGATTTTTAGGGCGGATACCGGGGAAGCGCCGTACTTGGTCACATAGCTGGCTATTTTGAGGAGCGTGTCGGCTCCCAGAAAGATTGCGGTAAATGCAGCTACGCCGAAGAGGAAGGGTCCCAGAAATTCTTTTAATGTGTATTTGTCAAGAAGTCTCATGGAAGTCCCCCTTCCTTCATTGTTATATCTGTCATAAGCTGAAATTTTCCCCCAGATAGAATTTCTTCGCCACCGGATTGACGGCAATTTCATCAGCCTTTCCTTTGAGAAGGATTTTCCCTTCGGAAAGGATGTAGGCATTGTCCACAATGCGCAAGGTTTCACGCACGTTGTGGTCGGTAATCAGGATTCCGATGCCCCTGGTTTTCAGGTGCATCACTACGCTCTGGATATCTTCCACTGCCAGGGGGTCTACGCCTGCAAATGGTTCGTCCAGAAGAATGAAGGCGGGGTCCATGGTAAGGGCCCTTGCGATTTCTACGCGCCGCCGTTCGCCGCCGGAAAGGGCATCGCCCTTTGTGTCCCGCACGTGGCCGATGTGGAATTCATCCAGCAGCGCTTCCGCTTTGTCCGTCCGTTCTGCGTCTGTCAGTTCTTTTCTTGTTTCCAGAAGGGACATGAGGTTTTCCCACACCGTCATTTTCCGGAATACGGAGGCTTCCTGGGGCAGGTAGCCGATGCCGAACTGGTGGCGTTTGTAGATGGGCATTCCCACCAGGGATGTGCCGTCTACGGTAACATCCCCTTCATCAGGCTGGATAATACCTACGATCATGTAGAAGGTGGTGGTTTTTCCTGCACCGTTCGGCCCCAGAAGGCCTACGATGGTGCCCTGTTCCACTTCCACGTTCACATGGTCCACCACTGTCCTTTCGCCATACCGTTTGATAAGGTTATGTGTTTCTATCTTCATTTGCTGTCCTTGGTCTCCAGGGGAGCCCCGGCCTCTTCAGGCCGTCCTGCAATGGGAGTGGCTGCAGTGACCGGCCCCTGAGGGGCGCTTCCTTTGTCGGAGGAAGAGCTGCTGCCGGAGTTATCTGCCGTGCTTCCTGTATTTGTAATGACGATGGTGCTTCTTCCTGTGGTTTCCACCACTTTATCCGCATCCCGAAGCACCAGTTCCGGGCCGGTGAAGGAGTTTCCGTTCTGGTTTACCCAGGCATTGCCGGAGAGCACCAGTTTTCCATCGGTGCCGTTCTGTCCTGTCCTGGTATAGACCGCCTCATCTCCATAGCCTACGGCATTGTGGAGGCTGCTTGAAAGGTTCACGCCGCCGGTGGCCACCACCTTCACCTGCTTCAGGTTTCCTTCGATGTGGGGAGCTTCCAGGGTGCCGTCAGGAGAGGAAAGATAGCCGTTTCCTTCGATTTTGCCAAATCCCGTATCCGGGTTGTACATGACGTCGTCCCCTTTGAGAGTGCGGTTTTCCGCGCCGTCATGGAAGTAGACGCTTCCAATGCCCCTGGCCGTCTTGTCCTGATAAAGGTACATTTTCGCCGCATCCAGGGTGGTGGCTTCTTTCACATAGTGAACGCCCCCTTCCAGGTAGGCACTTCTGTCTTCAAAGTGGTATTCCCCCTGGGATGCCGTAATGGTGGCTCCCTGGTTGGCATGGATGACCACGTCCCCCTTGGCATTGACCACCTTCGTATTTCCATCATAGGTCAGAACATCGGCGGTAATATCATCGGCCATGACGCTTCCAAAGGCGCCTGTGGAAATAGCCAGTGCCGCCAGCGCAGTATATAAGAATCTCACTTTGCCCCCTCCTCTTCTGCCAGCTTTGCATGTCCTCTGGCGGTAATCTTCTGAAGAACCCGGTCCGCGTCAAATGCATCGGCGGTGAGTATCTTTCCATCCTTTTTGACAATAAAAGCCTTGTCGGTGGAAAGGATTTCCTTATTTCCATCGTAGGTCAGGTTTTCGGCATACAGCTCTTCGCCGTCCTTGCCATAGCCCTCCACGTTGCCTTCAATATAAATGGTTTTGGCGGCGCGGTCAATCTTTCCCTTGTCAGCTTTCAGGTGAAGTTCGTCTCCATCCTTCATGAAATAGCCTTCCACCTGCTCCATGTTTACATCATTCTGGTTCTTGCTGACGGTGGCATGGCCGGCCTTGAAGCGCCACACAATCTTGCCGTCCTTCGTTTCCTTCACGTCGGAATTGTGGAACTCGATGGACGGTCCTGAAGAAGAAGCGGCATTCATGCCTTTATTATCATCCTTAAAGAGGAAATAAATGCCCACTGCCACCAGGAGAATAAGCACCGCCGCCAATATCAGATTTCGGTTCTTTTTCATTCCTTTCCTCCCTTGGTTTCATTCCACTCTTCATCCATGCCGGAAGCAAACCTTTCCTTCTCTTCACTGCTCAAATCATTATACATCTTAATCTTGCCCGGTCTGGTCCAGAACAGGTGCTGGAACCACAGCCAGTCCGCCGGATGTTCCTTGATAAAGGACTCCATAATGGAAGCCATTTTCTGGGAGTTCCGAAGGAGGTCTCCCTCCCGGTCTCCCGTATCTTCATAGTAGAAATGCTTCCCCACACAGATGGTATGGCCCCGGCCGCCTTCGTTTCTGATGATGAAAATCGGCACAATGGGGGCCTTGAATTTTTTGGCAAACACCGCCGGCCCCTGAGGGAAGGAGAATACGCGGTTCATGAAGAGCACCGGAACCCCCACTTTATTTCCATCTTTGTCGGAGAGGAATCCCAGGATATGGTTTTTCTTCATGGAACGGGCCGCCGCTATCATTTCATAGCCGCCGGTGCCGGTGAGGTAAATGTGCTGCCCCGCCATGGCCCGGTAGCTGTTAATCATCTTCATGAGGGCGTCGTCGGACTGCTTCTTGCCGATGGCCGACGTGTCGTAGCCGTGAAGGGCAAGGCCTGCGCCCAGCCATTCCCAGTTTCCCATGTGGGCCGTCAGCCCCACGATGCCCCTCCCTTCGGCGTAGGCCGCCTCAAGGTTTTCGGGATGGTCGATTTTCACATAATCGTTAATATGGTCCTTCTCCCGGCAGAGGCGGGGCATGTAGAGCATTTCCATGGCCGACATGCCTATGTGCTCATACACCTTCTGCAGCAGTTTTTCCGCTTCCGGACGGGAGACGCCAAGTCCGATCATAATCTGCCGGATTCCGCGTTTCTTCTGTTTTGCTATGCGGTTCATAATGCAGGGCCCTAAAAAGCGCCCGATGGCCAGGATATGGTCGTAGGACATGGAGCAGAGGAGACTGCTGATACCCTTCAATATCCCGTAACGTACATTGAATAACATGGCTTCACTTCTTTCCGGAAAACTTAATACGATGCAGATAAAAACTCCAGGATACCTACTGCCGCAGGGTATCCACTTTCTTTCTGTAGGAATCCACCGCTTCCTTCCAGCGGTTCTGTGCTTTCATTACTTTCTCAATGAATGCCCGGGCCGCTCCGTTTCCCCCTTTAAAGGGAGAAATGAAATCCGCCGCCCTCTTGACTTCCTTCACGCCGTCTTCAGGGCAGGCGGACAAGCCTGCCTTTTCCATAAGGGGGAGATCGTTCAAATCGTCACCCATGTAGGCTGCTTCTTCCCAGGAAAGTCCATATTTCCCAAGAAGTCCTTCCATGGCCTTCACCTTATCCGATACGCCCATGAGGACGAAATCCACGGCCAGCTCTTTTCCCCGATTCTCCACAATAGGACTTTTTCTCCCGGTAATGAAACCGGTGATATAACCCATGCGATGGGCCAGGGCAATGGCAAGACCGTCCCTGGCATGGAAAATCTTGGAAATTTCTCCTGCTTCCCCCATCACCAGGTATCCCGGCGTCAAAGTACCGTCCACGTCAAAGGCAAAGAGTTTGATTTTTTCCGCCTTCTTCATTACATAACCCCCTGCTTGAGAAGATCCGTAATATGAATCATGCCGATGGCCTTCCCGTCGTTATCGGTGACAGGCAGCACCGTAATGGGATGGGGCCGGTGTTCTTCCATGATGTGAAGCCCTTCGGCGGCCAGCCTTTCCTTATGAATCACCCGGGGAGCAGCCGTCATCACTTCATCCACCGGAAGGGAGAGGAAATCCACTCCCTTTTCAAGGCCCCGGCGTACGTCGCCGTCGGTCATGAGCCCCTTCAGATAACCATTCTTATCCACTACTGACACGGCGCCAAGGCCTTTGTCGGTCATGACGAAAAGGGCATCCTTCACTGAAGCGGTTTCCAAAATCAATGGATTTTCCTCGTCCCTGTGCATCACCATTTCCACAGTGAGAAGAAGCTTCTTTCCCAAAGAACCGCCGGGATGGAAGATGGCAAAGTTATCGGCAGTGAAATGGTGTCTTTCCATGAGGCATACAGCCAGTGCATCCCCCAGGGCCAGGGCTGCGGTGGTGGAGCTGGTGGGCGCCAGTCCCAGGGAGTCCGCCTCCTTTTCTACCCCCGCATCCAGCACGGCATCCGCGTTTTTAGCAAGGGTGGAATGGGGCTTTCCTACCACCGCCACCAGCTTGGCACCGATGCGTTTCAGGGAAGGAAGGATATTCAGCACCTCCGCCGTTTCGCCGCTGTTGGAATAGGCAATGACCACATCATCGGCAGTCACCATGCCCAGATCTCCATGAATGCCTTCCGCCGGATGAAGGAAGAAAGCGGGGGTTCCGGTGCTGGCCATGGTAGCCGCCACCTTTCTGGCGATATGGCCTGATTTTCCCATGCCCGTCAGCACCACCCGGCCTTTGGCATTTTCAATCAGGTGGACCGCCTCTTCAAACTGGCCGCCCAGCTTATCCACCAGGGAAATGACCGCTTCCGCTTCATCGCGGAGCACTCTCGAAGCTGTTTCAATGACTGACATACTGCCTCCTGCTGTAAAAGAAAACGAAGGAAATGACCTATTCTTATTATTATACAATACTTTTCCTTTGAAATATATCAATCGGGAAAAGGTTCAAAGGGTTCAAAGAGGAAGGGTTCCGGGACCTTTGGTCCCGAAGGTTATGGCCGCCTGCGGCGGCGGGTGGTGCAGAAGGATTGTGCTGCTGGCGCGAGGGCTGCGGTATTGCCCTAGGGAAGCACTGATTAATTCGCAGAATCGAATTTCATATGTATTTTTATCCAATG